>AP027304.1:3313605-3618140 GCA_036322835.1 Tenuifilaceae bacterium CYCD
CTGCTTTTCGTTCTCCACTAATTCCATCTCAGCCTGTTTGCGAGCTGTAATATCACGGAATGCAACAATGCGAACCTGTTTTCCTTGATACAAGATTGGCTTACTGTTAATCTCACCCCAGAGAATATCCCCATTCTTCTTTCGGGTAAGAATTTCATACACCACTGCGTCCTTTTTTAACGAATTGTTGTAAGATATACGCCTATAATCCATATCTACCATCAATTCAATAATATTCTCTCCAACCAATTCATCCCTGCTATAACCCGTAATGTTGGAAAAAGCTTTATTAATATCAATGACAATGCCATTATCATGGATTACAATTCCTTCAAAAGTTAAATCGGCTAGAACATGATACTTTTCCTCACTAGTGTTTGGTTCTTTTTTCCTTCTCCTAGAAATCCAGTATATAAATAACCCCGAAAGCAGAACAAAACCCCAACCCTTGTATATGCTTATCACTCTGATAAGTTTTATATCAATGAGTAAAACGCTTACCAAGTAATCGGAGAGCACGATATATACACAACTAATTACTACATAGATAGTTGATATTCGAATAGCGGGACTTGTTTTATAACTTTTCACCAACTTCTTTATGTCTTTCCCTTTAATACTCATAATAAATGATTATTTAATAATAATTATCCATTATTTTTTTCTGTAAGTTAATATTTTTTTAGGTTGAAAAGAGTTTTTTAAATTATCATTTATCTGTTTATTTGTAGATATTAGATATTGAATTGATTATATTTAAACAAGTTTGATATAAATCCTGTTTAAATACTTAGTCGCAAAATTGGTTTCATCATACTAATGTTTTATGATATCATTTATTCTAAACAATCAGATTATTCATACTGATAAACCGAATGGCATATCATTACTGGATTTTATTCGGTACGAGGTTGGACTTTCTGGAACTAAAATAGGCTGCCGCGAGGGCGACTGTGGAGCATGCACAGTTCTTGAAGGCACACTAACCGATGATCAGGTAAATTATAAAAGCATAGTTTCGTGCCTCACTCCTATTGTAAATGTACATGGTAAACACATTGTAACCATCGAGGGCATCAATCTTGAGGACAAGCTTTCCCCTGTTCAAAAAGCAATAATAGACAATGCCGCAACCCAGTGCGGATTCTGCACCCCTGGTTTTGTAATGTCATTTACAGGCCACTGCCTGAAAAATGAGCTTTCAACCACCGAAAAGGCTATCGCCGCGGTAAGCGGGAATATTTGCCGATGCACCGGCTACAAATCCATTGAGCGCGCAGCTGTGGATATCGCTAAACATATGCAGAATAAAGATATCGACAATCCAATTAAATGGATGGTTGAGCAAAGTTATCTACCCAATTACTTCCTTCAAATTCCAGAAAAACTAAAAGGAATTAAACCGCTAGAAATTACACAATCAACTAAAACTACAATAATTGGAGGCGGAACCGATTTAATGGTTCAAAAAGCCGATACAATTTACGAATCAGAAGTAACCCCCGTACTTAATCATCAAAAATGTAAAGGTATTTCGGTGGAGAATGGTCGATGCCGAATTGGTGCATCAACCACTGTAAATGAATTAATGCAATCGCCTTTGCTTCAGGAGCTTTTACCGGAACTAAACTCTCAGTTGGCGCTCATTTCGTCGGAACCAATTCGCAATGTTGGAACAATTGCGGGAAACATTGTAAACGCCTCTCCCATTGGCGATCTAAGCATTATTCTGCTTGCGCTGAATTCTGAAATTACAATACTCGATGGCGATAGAAAAAAGGGTAAACCGCTAAAGGATTTATACCTAGGATACAAGAAGTTAAACCTACAGATGGGAGATCTGGTTGAATCGATTAGCTTTCCGATTCTTCAAAAACCATATTTTTTCAACTTTGAAAAGGTCAGCAAGCGTACGTACCTTGATATTGCCAGCGTAAACTCTGCAATGCTTATTAAGGTCGATAACAATAAGATTGTAGAATGTCACCTGTCGGCCGGTGGAGTATCGCCAATTCCTTTGTACCTAAAGGAAACATCCAAATTCTTGGTTGGAAAATCCATATCAGATGGAACTTTAAATCAGGCCAATGAAGTGCTTCAATTCGAGATATCACCTATTGGCGATATCCGGGGAAGTATAGAGTATAAACGATTGTTACTAAAACAGTTATTTTTTGCTCACTTCTTAAAGCTTTTTCCTGATAAATTTTAATTGTCATTTCGGGCGAAGACCCGGAATCTATTTCAATAAATTGGATTCCTGCTTTCGCAGGAATGAAAGATTCAAAACAGATAAGTTCAACAAAATGAAAAATATAGACTCCATAGGTCATGTCACAGGAAAATCAGTTTATATTGATGATATTCCGACTCTAAAAGGAACTCTGCATGCCACAATATTTGGCTCCACTATTGCACATGGGAAAATCCTAAAATTAGACGCAACCAAGGCTTTGAATCTTGAAGGAGTTGAGGGAATATTCACCTATAAGGACATCCCCGGAGAAAATCAAATTGGTGGTATTATCCCTGATGAACCACTATTTGCTGAGCAGGAAATACACTTTCACGGTCATCCTATTGCACTTATTGTGTCAACAAGCGAGTATATTGCCCGTAAAGCGGCATCGCTTATAAAGGTTGAATACGAGGAGCATACTCCAGTTGTTGATCCCCGCGAAGCACAGAAAAAAGGGCTATTGCTGATTCCTCCACGTACATTTAAGATGGGAAATACTGATGAATCGTGGAAAAAATGCAAGTATGTTTTTGAAGGTTCAGTAGAGATGGGTGGACAGGAACACCTGTATATCGAAACTCAAGGCGCCTACGCCTATCCGCTGGAGGGTGGCTATATAAAAGTTCACTCATCAACTCAAGGCCCCAATGCGGTTCAAAAAACCGTTGCACGTGTGCTTGGGTTGCCTATGCACATGATTGAGGTTGATGTTGTAAGGCTAGGTGGTGCATTTGGCGGAAAAGAGGAACAAGCATCAGGGTTTGGCGCTATGGCTGCATTGGCTGCACATGTTCTCCAAAAACCTGTGAAACTGATTCT
The DNA here is from genome assembly GCA_036322835.1 of Tenuifilaceae bacterium CYCD. Lineage (NCBI taxonomy): Bacteria > Pseudomonadati > Bacteroidota > Bacteroidia > Bacteroidales > Tenuifilaceae > Tenuifilaceae bacterium CYCD. The sequence continues at coordinate 3,316,664 of AP027304.1, forward strand.
TTCTCGCCACGATGATATGCGGATGACTGGAAAACGGCACCCCTACAGCGCTGATTTTAAGATAGGCCTATCGAGCGACTATAAGATACTATCGTATCAGGCTGTTCTATACCAAAATGGTGGTGCAACCGCTGACCTTTCTCCTTCAATAATGGAGCGTACGCTGCTTCATTCAACAGGAGCCTATTTTATCCCGAATACACATGTTACCGTATACAGCTGCAAGACCAATCTTCCGCCCAACACCGCTTTCCGTGGTTTTGGAGGTCCTCAGGGAATGTTCGTCATAGAATCGGCCATAGCTAAGGCTGCCGATGAACTTAAAATCCCCATGGAAACCATACAGGGGATAAATCTGCTTAAAGAGAATGACGAATTCCATTATGGACAAATTGCCGAAAATGTCAACATGGAAGAATGCTTTAGCGCTTTAAACAGTAAATTTAAGATAGAGCAGATACAAAAAGGAATTGACCAATTCAATCAGGATAACAAGTTTAAAAAACGAGGAATGGCAATAATGCCATTATGTTTCGGAATATCGTTCACAACTATATTTTTGAATCAGGCTCGTGCATTGGTGCATATCTACCAGGATGGAAGTGTATCTGTTAGTACAGGTGTTATTGAGATGGGGCAAGGTGTTAACACTAAGTTAGCCCAAATTGCGGCCCTAACTCTTGGAATAAACATTGAGAAAGTAAAGATTCACTCAACCAACACCTCGCGAGTAGCCAACTCATCACCTACAGCAGCCAGCAGCGGAGCCGATTTAAACGGTAACGCTCTTTTAGTTGCAGCAAACGCTCTTGTTAAAAGACTAAAAGAGGTTGCTGCTGAAATGGTAAACGAACAACCAGAAAGTATTGAGATACTTAATAACGAGGTGTTGCTAAATGGCAACTCAACGGGTATTAGCTGGGAAAAATTAATTACAACGGCCTACCTGAAACGGGTTAGCCTTTCGGAACACGGACATTACGCTACACCAACCATCTACTTTGATAAAACAAAGGAAAAAGGTCATCCATTTGCATACCATGTGTACGGAGCAGCAGCAATTACAACCACTGTTGATTGTATAAGAGGAACCTACGAAATTGATGATGTGCTGATTATTCACGATTTTGGAAATAGTATTAACCCAACCATCGACCTAGGTCAGGTTGAAGGCGCAGTTGTACAAGGTATTGGCTGGGCAACACTTGAGGAGTTAGCCTATAACGAAAAAGGCCGACTGCTCTCAAACAGTTTGTCCACCTATAAGGTTCCCGATATCTACTTTGCCCCAAAATCAATTAAATGCGAAGCATTAGACACGAAAGGGCACGAACTTGCTGTGCTTAAGTCTAAAGCAGTGGGCGAACCGCCATTTATGTATGGCATTGCGGCCTACTTCGCCATTCAGAATGCGATTAAAACGTTCAACCCAAACTATAAACCTGATTTTGATTTACCAATGACTCCGGAGAAGGTGTTGATGAGGCTTTATGGAGAGTGATGAAATTGGGTTATTGAGTTTGTTTACTAATTTCCAAATACTCTCGAAGTATGAGATTGAATAAAAAGCATGAGACCTAGATCCCACGCCTTTATTTTAATGTGCGTTTTGGTTATAGCAATTTTGCACCCTGAATTATAATGCTCATCTCGGCTGCATGCTGGAACTGTACCTGCTTAACACAAGGCGTTTTTACTTTCACCTCAAGCAATTTGAAATCGCCTTGGTTAAAACGGGCATAAACGTGGTCGGTTTCGTAAATAAACTCATTACCAACCTCCGAAAGGGTTTTGACTCCACCTTGTTGCTTGTATATCAGATTTACCCTATCTTTTAGATGAACAACCATATAGCCCTCCTCGCACTTATTGAACGATTCAGTTGTGATATGCAGCTTTGGTTTAGCCATATACGGAGCGCTATCGGTTGGGCAGAATGTTCCACAGTTGCCACACTCGTTGCAGAAATTGGCAATATTTAGTATTTGGTACCTCTGATTTATCACAAAATCCTTATCGGGTTGATATTCCAATGCTCCATTCTCTCCAACAACAACCTTTTGAAGTTTCAAACTAACAGGCTCTACTTGGTAGGAGTAGTTCGCGAGGTTTGGACACACTGTTGTGCAGATATTGCAAATCTCATCGCAGTTTAGGCAACGCTTAGCCTCTTCAACAATGGTATTTTCATCAAGAGTTTGGCTAACCAACTTAAAGGTTTTGCTATCCTCCAACGAAATGGAGTGAACCTTTGGCGCGAACTTGCGCTGTGAGCGCATTTCCATTAACTCTTTCTTGGAGTGATTTTTACCCTCAACTTTAACTGTGTTTACAGTAAAGCCCGACTGCTTAATGATTTTCTCTGCGGCTTTACGGCCGTCGCCAATGGCGTTGATAGCGGTTGAAGCACCACGTAAAGCATCTCCACCAATATATACGTTGCCCAGCAGGGTTTTGTAGGTTCTGGTATCGGCCTTCAGCAGTTCGCTTGGAACAAAGTCGATATCCAACGCCTGACCCACTGCGGGAATTATTACATCGCACTCAATTTCATATTCCGAGTTAGCAACCTTTACAGGATTTGGGCGACCTTTTGCATCAACGCCTTTTAGTTCCATTCTGCTGCAAAGCAGGGCTTTCACCTTGCCATTGGCCGATACAATCTTCTCGGGCGCTGTAAGCTCAACAATTTGAATTCCCTCCTCAATAACAGCGCTTATTTCGCCCTCATCGGCAGGCATTTCATCAACTGTTCGGCGGTAAACTACAGTAACCTTACCGTTATTGCCAACTAAACGATGCGCTGTACGGGCAGAGTCCATAGCGGTGTTTCCACCACCAATAATTACTACGTTTTTGCCTAGTTCTTTAATGCTACCATCCTTAACACCGAAAAGTAGCGATAGCGGGTCGATAACACCATTGGTTTCAATTCCGTCGATATTCAAATCGGCCGATTTTTGCGCACCGGGCGATAGGTAAACGTAATCGTATGTAGATTTTAGTTTTGCAAACTCGTCCTTGCCAACCTTGTGGTTGTATGCTACTTTAACTCCAAGTTGCTCCAATCTACCGAAATCGCGATTAATTGCCTCGTCGGTCAATCTAAAGCCAGGAATTGCGTACTTAACCATACCACCCGATTTAGAGTGAGCCTCAAAAACATCAACCTTGAAGCCATTAATGGCTAGGTAAAAGGCACATGATAGGCCCGATGGACCAGCCCCAACTATTGCAGCCGATTTACCGTTTGCAGCTTTTGGATTTAACTTGATATCTGAATTCTCCGCAATAAAGCGCTTTACCTCACGGATTAGCAGCGAATCATCGTAATTAATCCTTGTACACTTATTCTGGCATTGATGGTCGCAAACCATACCCGTAATTGATGGGAATGGGTTGGTTTTAAGAATCACCTCCAGTGCTTTATCGTACTGTTTTGTGGCTGTGAAGTATAGGTAATCTGGGATATCCTGATTTGTTGCGCAGGTATCGCGGCAAGGCGCCGAAATACAATCGAAGTAATCCAATTCACGTTTTGTTTTGATAGATGGCTCGCGCAGATGGTCGCGGGTGTAAAGTTTACTAGTCAGAACATCATCGGCATACTTTTTCAGAAATTGATGTGCCGATTCCTTGCCAACCAGCTCAACCATAGTGTTGCACTTACCTATAGCAATATCGCTGGTAATATTCTCAACATACTGCTTTAACCTTGTATAACCACCTGGTTTAAGCAAATCGGAGCAAACGGTGATGGTTCTGAATCCGCACTTTAGGGTATTGGTTACGTTGAAAGCATTTACCCCAGCCGAGAACGAAAGCAGAAGTTTGCCGTTAAACTCATTCTGCAACTTCCGCGCAACGTTTATTGATACTGGATGCAACGCTCTTCCGCTCATATACATCATCTCAACATCGGACTTAAAGGCATTCTTTGTATTCACCGATTCAAGCGTATTTGTTAGCTTTAATCCAAAGGTTAAGCCTTGCTTATTGGCAGTTTGCTGTAACGAATTGATGATTTTAACTGCATCGGGATACTTTAGGTCGTGTTCAAAGGCAATGTCTGGTACGTTTGTCTTGAATTTCAACTCCTTGTTAAGAATCCTTCTCAGCTCTTCTGGGCCCAGTAAGGTTGGATTTAACTTAACGAATGTATGGAGTTTTTTCTCGGTAAGCAGATATTTCGCAATGTCCTCAATCTCGTTAGCAGGGCATCCGTGCATGGTAGAAAGGGTGATGTTGTTTGAAAGCTGATGCGGAATACTGATTTTTTCCACCTCAGGGTACAGCAATTTAACTTTCTCTATTTTCTCGTCCAACTCAGCCTTGCAGCTAGTCATCTTATCGAAAAACCATTGAACGTTGGGTTGTTTAATGCCCTCAAGGTTGTAGCCCACGCTCATATTGAAAATGGTGTTTGGGTTAGCACCAAAGCCTAATTTGTGGTTAAGTATATGGATAATAACCCAAGCATTTAGGTACTCATTGAAACTCTGCTCAATCTTCAATTCCTGCGACCATTCGCAGTTATACCCCTCGTCCTGCATGTCGATACAGGGCTTGGAGATTTCAAGTTCATCTAAAGTCTGGATAGTTTTTAGTTCGATATAACGACAACCCATTAACCACGACACAATGATGTTCTGCGCCAATTGCGTGTGTGGGCCTGCGGCTACGCCTAGGGGCGTATCTATTTTTTGTCCGAAAATCTCTGTATTTAACTTACTATTTTGCGATGGATTGAAAAATAAATCCTTGTTGATACCAAATATTGATTGATTTTTCTGAAATTCGTTCAAAATCATTTGGAGCATTTGCTCCACGGGAATTGTGTAGAATTTATCGGTCATAGTTTTAGTGAAAAGTTATATCACAAAACTAAAAATAAACGCCGTAAGAATTACATTTGTCATTAAAATTATTGATTAATTGGAAAAATATTACAGATGATACAGAAAGAACAGAAAAATATATCAGCAATTATTCTTTCGGCTGGAAAATCTGAACGAATGGGTGTGCCAAAATTCTCCTTAAAATTCGATAGTAAAGCTACTTTTCTGGAAAAACTCATTGGCGAATACAGCACCTTTGGTTGTGATGAGATTGTAGTAGTTATCAACCCTAAAAGCGCAGAACTACTTAATAAACTTCAACTTAACATTCCAAACACCGTAAAAATTGTAATAAACCATCACCCCGAATGGGAACGGTTTTACTCACTTAAGTTGGCTGCATTGGCTTTGCATGAAGTTAAACCTGTGTTTGTTAGTAATATTGACAATCCGTTTTTAACTCAAGAAACTCTAAACATTCTATTCAAAAAGGCTGATAATTTCGACTATATCAGCCCCAGTTTTAACGGAAAAGGGGGACATCCATTCTTTTTATCTGCTAAAGTTATAAATGAATTAAAAACTGAAAAACTCGACCAAATTCACCTAAGAGAGTTTTTAGAAAAATACTCTAAAAAATTGGTAGAGGTAAATGATGAAAAAATTTTATTGAATATCAACACAATGGAGGAGTATAGCCGATTTTTCAACTTATAGACAACAACTATTGCGCAAAAAATCAATATATTAGCAAAGTAATTACATCATTGCTAAATGGAACTTTCGCTACTAAAGGATATTGTAATAATTTTTGCCCTATCAACCCTTGTAAACCTTATTTTCACAAGGATTAAGGTACCTACAGTTGTTGGTTACCTTATGACAGGAATTATTGCAGGCCCTCACCTACTGGGTTTAGTTCATAGCGAGCATCAAATAGAACTTCTGGCTGAGATTGGAGTAATCCTCCTACTGTTTACAATAGGAATGGAATTTTCGCTCAAGCATTTGCTAAAAATTAGGCGGATTGTATTCTTTGGCGGATTACTTCAGGTAATCATTACAGCAGGAACATTCTACCTTATATCATCATTCTACAATCTAAATTGGCAATCAGGACTATTCATAGGATTCTTAGTGGCGTTAAGCAGTTCCGCGCTGGTTCTAAAAATACTACAGGAACGCTCTGAACTCACATCAAACTACGGGCGAACTACACTTGGAATTCTTATATTTCAGGATTTAATGTTAGTTCCTCTCCTACTATTCACAAATCTACTGGGAAATAACGAGGTTGATATCGTAAATGAAATAGCAATCCTAACCCTGAAGGCAATTATAATAATAGGGATGGTTTACGCTGGAAATAGATGGCTCTTACCAAAACTTCTACATTCCATAGCCCTAACAAAAAACCAGGAACTATTCATGATGAGCATTCTGCTTATTTGCCTTGCAGTAGCACTACTAACATCGCAAATGGGGATGTCGCTAGCATTTGGAGCATTCCTAGCCGGGTTGATGATCTCCGACTCACAGTATAGCCACAACGCCTTCTCAAATCTTATTCCGTTTAAGGATACTTTTACCAGTTTTTTCTTTGTATCCATTGGAATGCTACTAGACCTAAACTTTGCGGTAAACAACTACGCTATAGTCATTTTCACAGTATTCTTGGTTGCTACGGTAAAGGCCATAATTGCTGGCGGAACCGGGTTTATTCTGGGGCACACCTTTAGGGGAACTGTAATGATAGGTATTGCATTAAGTCAGGTTGGTGAATTCTCATTTATTCTTGCCAAAATCGGGCTAAGCAACTCTATAATTACCAACTACTTCTATCAGTTATTCCTTGCAGTTGCGGTTATAACCATGGCATTAGCACCATTTCTGATGAAAGCATCGCTGCCATTTGCAAATTCGTTGCTAAAACTGCCTCTCCCAAAATTCATGGTCGATGGACTTTTCCCGCTAAAAGAGGTTGAAATCCCCGACCTAAAAAATCACCTGGTTATTATAGGCAAGGACACTAGCGCGCTGAAGCTATCAAAAATGGCTAAAATTAATAGTATTAAGCATGTTTCAATAGTATTCGATCCGCTGACGGTTAAAGACAAAATCCAGAATGGCGATGCGGTGGTATACGGCGATGCGGTTAATGAACCAATCCTGCGCAAAGCGCATGTAGATACAGCCGATGTTGTGGTGGTTTCGGTTGGTAGCATAATACCATCGATGGCAATTATTGAGAAGGTACGCAACCTTAACAAAAATGCCTACATAATTGCCCGGGCTAAATACCTGGCAAACGTTGAGCAACTTTACAAGATTGGCGCCGATCAGGTTCTTCCAGAAAAATTTGAGATTGCAATTGATCTATTCAACCGGGTTTTGGTAAATAGGCTATACCCACAAAAAGATATAAACCGCATTTTAAACCATATCCGGAGTTCAAACCTAGGTGAATTCACCGAAAAGGATACCATAAACCAGCCATCCATTTTCGATGAACTTCCGAATATGAATATTTCTGCAATAAAGATCGATCCTAACTCACAGGCCGAAGGCAAATCGATCTCCGATATTCAACTCAGGAACAGAACAGGCGTAACATTACTGGCAATTAAGCGTGGAAATGATGTCATTGAGCACCCTACTCCTAAAACAATATTTAAAGGAAACGATATTGTATACGTACTAGGCAATCCCGAACAAGTAAATTTATCGATTGAATTATTCACCAACGAGCAATAAATCAAACAATATAAACTACTCATATCATCATTTTCTCAATTCATTTAGAATAAAACCATACACATCGGCCTTTTCCTGAATATGCATAAGCATTGTTGATGCACCATTGTGCCCACCCTTCTTCTCGACTCTAAGTATTATTGGATTCTTCTGCGCACTTCGGCTCTGCAATCTTGCTGCAAACTTGTAGGAATGGAACGGAGGCACCCTATCATCGTATTCTGAAGTAGCAATTAGCATTGATGGGTAGTTTACATCCTCCTTAATGTTATAGTATGGTGAGTAACTGCTAATATTAAGGAATCCAAGACTATCACTTACAGAACCATATTCATTAACCCACCAATGACCTGCTGTGAACTTCTCGAACCTAATCATATCAAGCGGAGCTACTTCCGGAACAACTGCCTTAAACAAATCGGGACGCTGAATTGCAGCTGCTGCAACCACAAGCCCACCATTTGATGCTCCGGTTATGGCAAGTTTATCGCTACTCGTATACTTGTTATTAATTAAGTATTCCGCAGCTGCTATAAAATCATCAAACGACTTTTGTTTGTTTTTTCCTCGTCCCTGACGGGCCCAATCAACACCCTTATCGCCACCCCCTCGAATATTGGCAAATGCATAAATTCCACCTTGCTTGATAAAGTAAACAACACCTGCATCGAACGAAGGAGTTTCAACAATACCAAAACCTCCATAGGCTTTAAGTATTGTAGGATTTTTACCATCGAATTTTATTCCTTTTTCATAGACAAGAATCATTGGAATCTTAACACTATCTTTGCTAAGATACTCAACCTCCTTGTAATCAACCTTATCAATATCAAAGTTTACGGCTACTTTCTGAACCAACTCCTTACTAAATGTTATAATATTGAACTTATACATAACTGGTGGTAATGTATAGGTGGTATAGCTAAATAACAAATCTTCATCGAAAAAACTCCCATAAAATCCATCAACCGATGATGCAATAGGTAACTTCAATCTATATAAAACCTTCCCCGAATAATCGATTATCATAATTATAGGTCGCTGGCTGGTTTGGTAAACAGCAACCATACGATCGGCAAAGGGAATAACTTTGAGCAAAAGGGTATCGGTTCGTTCTTCAACAATTGTCCTACTATTAGCAGAATCCTTGGGATCAATCTCTAAAATACTTCCGTTATTAGAATCACGTGATAATCGGGTAGCAATAAATTTACCATTAGGGCTATCGAGAATATTGATGTTTGCTTTTTGATTAATCACCAATGGTTTTACCACAGGATTTTCTGCCTTAAAATCGATGTAGTAGTAGTTAATTGCCTTTTTTGATTTGTTAATCTCCTCAAGAACAAAAAAACGCTCATCGGAGGTTACAAGGTAATTCAAATCAACGGCCATGTTATCCTTGGATTCAAAGATTAGAGAATCCTGCTGCTGTTGGGTCCCTATCTTGTGGTAAAAGATCTTTTGGTTGTTGGTAACTCCAAATTGGCTTTTCTGAGAATATGTTGTATAGAAGAAACCGTTCCCTAGCCATGATACTGGAGAGAATTTTAATCCTTTTAGATGATCCTCGGTGTGAATGCCATTAACTAACGATATAACCTTAACCTCATTCCAATCACTTCCATTAACGCTAAACTTATATGCAAGAAGTTTAGAGTCCTTCGATACCGCATAATCATTAATGATAATCCTATCCTTTATCGAAAACAGGTTAGGATCGACCAAAACCTCAGGTTCATCAGATATTTTTGATTGATAGAATAGCGCAGGAACTCCCTCATTGTACGATGCCAATTTAAAATAGTACTTGCCCATTTTGACCAAGTTTTTAAACTTCACATACGAGTACTTATCTATGATCCTGTAAGAACTAGTGCTATTAACAACTTTGGACAAATATTTTGTGCTTAGCTTATACTGCTGCTCAACCCAATTCTGGGCCTCTAAACTATTCGTATTTTCCAGCCACCTATATTTATCTTCAACAATATAGTTGGCAAAAAAGGTGTCAATTGCGGTATCTTCGCGGGTAACTATTGGCTCGTATTTTTGCCCCCATGATAAAACACATGCAAAAACTAAAGAAAGAGTGGTAAATAACTTCATCATTTTATAAATAAGAAATTTTGATGTAATATATTTTATTATTTATCCAAATCGAATCCAGTTTCAATATATCTTGTTAAATCATTAATAAACCTAACCATTGGCGCACCATCAATAACATCATGGTCAATAAGTATTGTCACATTTAAGATTTCTCTTACCTTAACCTCATTATTAACTACAGCGGGCTTTCTCAAAACGGATCCAACACCAAACGATATCGGATGAACAGTTTTATGAATAAACCAGCCATTTATTTTACCCATCATAACCAATGACGTAATTACAGCATTCCCCATCTTTTTGAATGCAAATTTTGGTCGTTTTAACATAAATCTCCAAATAGCACGCCGTATGATTCCTGGCAATCGATAGTATAGCCTTTCATAGAATGCCGATTGATTGCTCAAAACTATATCGTTACCGGACAGTACCTGATTTTTTGCTGTTTCTATTTCCTTTGTGATTACCGGAATGCTTTTCTCATTTACCTTTTCAATAACCAGAGGAATTGGCACCTTTTTACCGTTTATTTCCTTTTCTACAATAATTGATATATTAATACAATCAAAAACAATTAACTTTCGTTTGCCATACAGATATGCCGCAACCTCGGGATGTTGCGTTAACGCTTTACCTATAACCTTGATGAGCCACGCATTAAAAGACACCTTGTGTCCTGCTCTCTTCAACTCTCTAAGTTTATTTCTACTGTCAGTTACATCAAACTCAAGCAACGCACTTACGTGATGCCTAGAGAGTCCTATAGAGTAAACATCGAAGGTTGCAATTCTTGATTGAGGAAATTTTAGAATCCGATAGTTTGACATACAAGTACATAAAATCCTTGGTAAAAATATCCTTTCAATATATCCACATCTAACATCCACCTCCCTGGTGCTCGTTTCTTAGCAAATCGTTCACAGTCTTTACTGGACTAAATGTTGCCAATGGAACCTCAACAAAAATTGTATTCCAATTGCTCATTGCACCATTCCATAGCCCCGGTAATTCCAATGCTTTTAGTTGCTTCCCATCCTTGCTTTTCACCGAAATGAAACCTGTTTCTGAATCGCGAAATTGGTGTAGGTTAAATCGTTGTCCCTGATAATCCTTGGTGCAGCAAACCAAATCGACAGGGTTAAAGTGGGTTGATTGACCAAATATTTCCTTCATTCTAGGATTGCTCAAATCAATCTGCGAGCTTTCAACAATCTGAAGCGAGGATGTTCCGTTAGGATTAATAGCCCAAAACGGGCCACCGCCAGGCTCTCCCTGATTCTTAACCATCCCACAAACCCTTATCGGTCTGTTTAAAACAGATACAAGGTACTTTACAACACTCGGTAAATCATTACCATTCAAAGCAGCAGGGGGAATTATGCATAGTTCATCGCGGGTAAATTCCATTACCTCATTAATCAACTCTTCATTTAAACCCAACGATTCGTCATTCAACCGTCGAATGTAATCGTAAATAAGATTTCTATAGCTAATCAGCAAGCCTGCTAATGCCTTCTTAAAACGGATTGTTTGATGCTTTAGGTGATCGGGTGCCACATTATCGATATTCTTAATAAAAATGATATCGGATTCTAAATCGTTTAGATTCTCAATTAAAGCACCATGCCCTCCCGGCCGAAATGCTATAGTTCCATCGGAATTTCGGAACGGATTATTCTGCATATCTACAGCAATAGTATCGGTACAGGGTTTTTGCTCCGAAAATGTAATATGTAAGGTTACCTCGTAATGGTTCTCGTAAAACGATTTTACCCTATCAATCAGCTCCAAAAAGCCCTGTCGATGCTCCGGTGAAACGGTTAAATGCATGTATACATTGCCATGAATGTCGCGAGCATACTTTGAACCTTCAACAATATGTTCTTCAAGTGCCGTTCGAGCAATATCGCCATATTTATGAAAATATATTAATCCCTTAGGTAAAAAACCATAGTTGAGCCCATCGGAATTAAGCAAACTGTCGATTATTGGCAAATAGTCGTTATTCGCGAGCAACTCCTCCATCTTATACCCTATACTCCAAAGCTCGTTGTAGAGCTTATCGTAAAATGGAAACTTTTGGATGTTCTGGAAAAAGTAGTGTATCGAATTGAAAGTTTTATCGCTAAAGCATTCCATCCCCTTCGAAGGAAATTCATCACGAAACTCGAATAAGTGTTTAAACATTCGAGTTGCCGCTCCCGATGCAGGAACAAATTTCAAGCGACTCCCCTCAAATGTTCTATATAGATCAATAAGATTGTCAACCTCCTCGGGGTCTAGCCTTATGATACCATCGCCAATAGTGGCTGGCTTAACAATCTGTAAAAATGGAAAGCCTTTAGTGAACGATTCTATTTGTGTTTTAATCTCCGAGGAATTTATCCCCTTTTCTTCCAGCTGTTTTAAATCCAATTCGGTTAGCATAGATTTTAAATTTTCGATTTATACTAAGATAAGTAAAATTAGGCGAAATGCCTAGTTACAAGTGTTAAAATGCATCTACCCTAAAAATAAAATGCTGCCCAAATTTAGGTTAGGCAGCATCAATTTCCTTCCTGCTGCTTTTATTACGCTTTGGTTTTCCAGCAAAACTCAATTTTACAAATATTTTTTGAATCCGATACTCTACCAATATTAACAATACTAGAGTTTTCTGGCATATCTATCCGATCAATTTTAATAACATCGCCAGATCGCCCCTCTGCGTTGAAATTAACCACAACCGATTTTGGCATAAACCGTTTAAAATGATCGATGGTAAAAGTATTGTAAGCCCAATCGATATACCGTACATTATTCACATGCTGATTCACATCGATATCCCCAATTCGAACATCGAATTGTTCTGTGAATACAGGCGTAACGGCTTCATCCTTAATCTTCGACGCAACACGTCCAATAGCAGTTCTTTCAGCAAAATCGAAACCCATATACCAGTCGTTTACCCGAACTGGTCTGCGGGTGTTGATATCGAGTACGATCCAACTACTTGTTGCCGCAATAATCTTGTCTCCAACTGAATTATAGAACTCGTAATCGCGAAGGGCAAATATTCCATCGGCCCCACGGGGCCATGTTATCAGGGTTAACTCATCTATCCATTTAGGCTGCTCATAAATTTCCACCTCAATTCTTGATAGAACCCAAATTTGTCCTTTCTCATGCAAATGGTTGAATCCATACTTTAATTTATCGGCATGTTCCCATGCTATCTCCTGCAAATAGTTAAAAATTGCAGGTATACTGAGGTTCTGGTTTAGATCAATTTCGTAGGAATGAACCCTTAGTTGATGTTTGTGGTACTGAGGAAAAGGAACGTCCATTTTATTTTTTTTAATATCGAACAAGGAATGATGATTTTTGATTTTAGAAGTGTTTACACTTCATAATTCTAATATTTCTTAGCAAGTTTCTCCATAAACTTTTTGGAATCGATAATGTAACGGGTATGAGTTCCGCGACCAATCTCGCCCTCCTCATCCCAAGCAACAACCTCAAAAACCAATCGTTTACCATCCACTTCGGTCAAAGTTGCCTTGCTCAATACTTTCATACCCATTGGAGTTGCCTTGGTATGCTTAACACAAACCTCTACGCCAACGGTGTTGAAGCCCTCCGGCAATTTGGGCAGAACAGCGTTTAGCGATGCATTCTCCATAAGAGCGACCATGGCTGGCGTTGCAAAGACATCCACCAATCCCGAGCCATACTTCGATGCGACATTATCGGCACCAACAACCTCTGATGCAGTATATTCAAGACCTATTGATAAGTTGAATTCCATACCTCTTACATTTAGTACATTCTATGACAAAGGTAGTTGTTTTGATTTATTTTATGGCTACAAGTGATAATGAATAACCGGTGACAATTAATCTCCAAGTTAAATATCAAAACTATTGATCATAACCAATCTTAGGTTAGACTGTTACATTTCATTCACGTTCCTCTTCCATCTTCAAACTAAAAACTCTAGATTTGCATCTACTAATCCTAAAGCTATGAGTAACGTTATTATAGAAAAACTAAGCAACGATGAAATAACCAAGCGTGGAATAAAGAACTGGCCTATTTGGACAAAAGAAATTTCCGAATTCGATTGGTTTTACGATTCAAAAGAAGAGTGCTTAATACTCGAAGGTGAAGTTGATGTTACAACCCCCGAAGGCGTTTACACCGTTGAGGCTGGCGATTTTGTAACCTTTAAGCAGGGTTTAAAATGCGTTTGGAAAGTGAAAAAGCCAGTTAAAAAGCATTACAATTTTTTATAGATATTGATACTTTACAAAACAAAAAGGCTGGATAATCCAGCCTTATCTATTTCTACAAAAATCACTACTGTTTAATTTTTTCGGCCATCTTTTGTGCCAAAATATCATATTGGGCTAGTTTTTCCTCGTTTGGTTTACCGTAAATCTCGCAGGGCTCAGTTACTAATTCCAACTCACTCTCCTCAATGAATTTCGTTAGATTCTTCACTCCACCGCCATTCCAGCTATAACTACCAAAAAGCCCTAAATACTTATTCTTAATGCTCATATGGGTTAACTCTCGGGTCAGCTGCTCCATCAATGGAAACATCTGCGAGTTGTATGCACACGAGCCAAGAATTAACCCTTTGTACTTCCAAATCTCGTTAATTAAGTGGCTAATATGTGTGCGCGACACATCGTGTATTCTGATATTTTTAACGCCATTCTCGCATAACTTACGACCAATGTAATCGGCAATCTCCTCGGTATTTCCATACATCGATGCAAATACAATAACAACACCCTCCTCTGCCTCATAGCGACTCCATTTATCGTACAATTCAAGCACCTTTGATGGGTTTGAACGCCAAACTGGTCCGTGAGTTGCTGCAATAACCTTAACGGGTACTCCCTTTAGCTTTGCAAATGCCTTCTGAACCATATTGCTGTACTTGCCCACAATGTTTGAGTAGTAACGACGCATCTCCTCCTCAAAGAAATCAAAGTTGATTTCATCGTCGAAAATACCACCATCCAACGTACCAAAACTTCCAAAAGCATCACCAGAGAATAGAATTTGGTCGGTAGTATCGTATGTCATCATAGTCTCAGGCCAGTGAACCCAAGGGGTCATAACAAACTTGATCTTATGATGGCCTAAATCCAACATATCGCCATCGTCAACCACATGAAGATTCTCCTTGATTCCCCAGTACGCTTCAACCATCTTAAAGGTTTTGGAATTACCCACCAACTTTACCCCCTTAAAATGATCGAAAATAGCCTTAATTTCGCCAGAATGATCAGGTTCCATATGGTTAATGATTAGGTAGTCCAAGGCTCTTCCATTAAGCAACTTCTCAATACGCTCAATGTAGTTTCCTGCAGCTCTATCCTCAATGGTATCAACCAAGGCAGTTTTGTCATCAACAATAAGGTATGAGTTGTATGATACGCCCCTATCCAAAGGCCAAATATTCTCAAAGAGACGCTTACGGCGATCGTTTACGCCAATCCAATGAACTTTTCCAACAACTGGAACTGTGTAATACATATGCTTAGTTTTTAATTATTCTCTATTTGATCGCAAAAATAATAAACTTGGCTCTGTATTTACATGATAAATAATTGTTATTTAACAAAAAAGGTTGCTGAACATAATCAGCAACCTTTTTTAATAGGAAACCCCAAAATGACACTTCGTTATTCTTTAATATATACTTTGTAATCCCAGGGTTCTAAAACCATTTCCTGATCGGCAATAAACTCTTTTTGATTGCCGGTAAAGTACTCAGCATATTTCCCTAGATAAGCATCGCCAACAAACTTAACACTTTGCGTTACATTGGTTAGGTTGAAAACCATAAATAGCTTGTCCTTATCGTTCTCACGGGTAAATGCAAACACAGTACTATGGGCGTTTGATTTGATGCGGAATATATCAGCACCAGTTTCTCCAGCATTCAACACACTATATTTTTTCTTTAACGCGGTAAGTTTTTTGTAAAAATCGGTCATATTCGATGGATCATTCCAAACAACGGTATCCTTATCGAAGAATCTCAATCGTTTTGTAAAGCCAACCTCTTGCCCTGTATAAATTAATGGCATACCGTCAACCACAAACGAAAGAGTGGCCATTGCTTTAACGGCATCGCCCATACGCTCAAGTTCGGTTCCATTCCAAGAATTCTCATCGTGATTGGTAATAAAGTTCATTTTAAGAGCATTCTTTGGATAGGTTGCTACTTTCTTTAATAGGTATTGCTCAAGATCTGTAGCATTCTTTTTACCTTGTGCAACAGAATTCATTACATGATGGAATTCCCATGCATAATCAGTATCGAAAGCATACTTCATCAACTCAATATTTTCAGCCTCTGCAAGCATAAAAATAGGCTTAACTGTATTAAGCTGGGCGCGCGCTTCGTTCCAAAAATCGGCAGGGACCTCGGCTGCCACATCGCAACGGAAACCATCAAGATTTACATCTTTCAGCCAGTACTTAAGCATATCAATCATATACTTGCGTAATTCGGGTTTGCTATAGTCAAGTTTAGCCACATCAGTCCAATCAAAAGGAGATACAACTTTGCCCACAGAATCACGAACGTACCAATCGGGATGCTCATTCATAAGTACAGCATCGTGCGATGTGTGGTTTGCAACCACATCAATAATAACTTTCATTCCCAACTCGTGTGCCTTTGCAACAACAGATTTGAAATCATCTAATGTGCCGTACTCTGGATTAATTCCATAATAATCCTTAACAGAATAGTAACTTCCTAAAGAACCTTTACGGTTAACCATACCTATAGGGTGAATTGGCATAAACCAAAGAATATCCACCCCAAGTTCCTTTAAACGGGGCAAATGAGCCTCAAATGCCTTAAAAGTACCTTCTGGGGTATACTGCCTAACATTCACCTCGTAAATAGTAGCACTCGGAACCCAACCGGTATGCTCCACCTTAAATGGCTCGGACTGCTCAACCTTTTGCTTACACGAAATTGTTAGCAGCATGGTCGCAATTATTGCAACAACCAAAAGGTTTTTGAATAGAAATAATGGTGATTTTCTCATCGTTAAAATGGATTTAGTTATAAATTATTGTTAAATTGATATAAATTTTAAAAGATGACATAAATTTGACAAAACTGTAATCATTAGTTTTCACACGATTGCGAAATAATATTATCAGTATTTTCAAGGCTTTAATCGTTGTTAGCTAATATAGCATTGATTTTTTTTATATTTTTGTCAAGGTGGAAAAATTTGTCTCAAATGCAAATTGTTAGTCTGTATTTTTCTGATTAGCAAAACAATATGAATGACAAATAGATTTTTCAGGGATATTTTTTAACAAATTGACACACCGTATTTAGTTAATAAACTTAAATGTTATTAGAATGAAAAGAGTTTTAGTTGCTACTGGTGGAGGTGATTGTCCTGGTTTAAATGCAGTTATAAGGGCAATTGTTAAACGTGCCTCACAGGAGCCAGATTGGGAAGTTATTGGAAGCATTCAATCCTTTGATGGAATACTTCGCGAACCAACTGAAATTAGAGTTTTAGACGAAAAAGCAGTTGCGGGTATTCACGTACAAGGCGGAACTATAATTGGTACTACCAACAAGGGAGGCCCCTTTGCATGGCCATTTAAAAATAAGGATGGTTCATGGGGCGCAGTAGACCGTTCCGATGAAATGATCCGTAAACTACAATACTTAGGGATTGATGCCGTAATTAGCATTGGAGGCGATGGCTCTCAAAAAATATCGCAACAACTATACGAGAAAGGATTGAACATTATTGGAGTTCCCAAAACAATTGATAACGACCTTTCTGCTACAGACTTTACCTTCGGTTTTCAAACCGCTGTCCAGATTGCTACCGATGCAGTTGATAAACTTGTAACCACCGCATCGAGCCACAACCGTGTACTTATTCTTGAGGTTATGGGACGTTACGCAGGTTGGATTGCACTTCACGCAGCCATTGCAGGAGGAGCCGAGGTATGCTTGATTCCTGAGGTTCCTTACGATATCAACAAGGTTGCCGATAAGCTGAAAAGCAGATACGATAAAGGCAAAGGACATGCAATTGTTGTTGTTGCCGAAGGGGCTATGCCCGTTGGTGGCTCTTTAACTTCAGAGGAAAGCGATGAGATTGGTTACCACAACCTACGATTAGGTGGCGTTGCCCATAAACTTACCAGCGACTTAAAGAAAATCGGCTTTGATGCCGATATTCGCGAAACTGTTTTGGGTCACTTACAACGTGGAGGTATACCAGTTGCCTACGATAGAGTTTTGGCTACCCAATTCGGTGTAAAAGCTTTTGAAATGGTACTAGAGGGAAAATTTGGGGAAATGGTAGCGTACCGTCATCCCGATATCATTTCAGTTCCGCTGATTGATGCGATTAACCGTCCTAACTTTGTAGAACCCGATTGCGACTTAATAAATACAGCAAGAGGCGTCGGAATAAGTTTTGGTGATTAAAACATAAAAAAGGGAGCAAATTGCTCCCTTTTTTATTACCTATATCCTCTAACTAAATTGAATCAGAACAAACATTGCAGGTGAATGGAATTTTAATATTCGAGTATTCCATCAACTCATAGCCAGCATCACGCATATCATCGTCTTCAGGCTCATATTGCCACTCCATACTAACAGGTATCCCCGCAATCACAAACTCGTTCATTTTCTGCAAAAATGTAATTAAATATTTATACGATGCAGAGTTTATGTATTTAAAGAATAATCTCAATTTTATTGGTTTTGCACTTCCAATACCTGTTTTGTGAAGTTCGGTTAAATAGTCGTCGAGCCATTTCATGACTGGATCGAAGAAATTGGAGATATTTTCGGGATGGCTAACACCTACAATAGAAAAATTCCCTGTTTGAGGCTCAAAAACCACTTCAGGAGAATCTTTTTTTGGTAGTACGTGTAACTGTTTCATCGCTCTAAAAGGATTTATAGTAAAGTATAAAGTTAATCAATTGGTTTAGCAATCATTTCAAAGGGGACGTTAAGCAACTCTGCAAATTCCTCCCCTGCTTCCTCCAACTCAGCGTCTAGCTGAGGATACTTCCAAGTTATAAGAACATCGTGCCCATTCTTATGTAATTCTTTTACTTTATTTAAAAGAATAAGCAACATTTTAGATGATGCCGTATTAAAATAATCAAAATCTAGAATTAAGTTAGTACTAGGATTTGGATTCTTAATGTAAATATCCCACCACTGAATCATTGGGAGATAATACGACTTAACATCTTCAGGCAAAGATCTTCCTTGCATCACAAAAACACCCGTTGTTCTGTCAAATTCAACAAAAGGGGTAATCGGCGTAGCCTCAAGGAAAAACCTATCCATAACTATCTATTTTGAAACAGATTGAAAACTAATCATCTTAAAGGGAACTTCAAGCATATCGGCATAATCAGCGCCGGCATCCTGCATATCTTCATCATCCTCCTGATAATACCACTCAATAACTACACTTTTACCAGCTTCGTGCATCTCGTTAAGCACTTCAAAAAGTTCAAGAATCATCTTTGACGATGCCGTATTGAAATAATCCATCTTGATTTTAAGAGTAGTTGAAGGATTTGGAGAATCGGCATAACTTTTTAACCATTTAAGCAATGGATTGTAAAATTCTTTTACATCTTCAGGCAATGATTTTCCCGACAACTCGAACATATTACTTGCTGGATCAAAAAGCACCTCTGGTGTTTCGGGTGTTCCTTTGATATTTAGTGTATCCATATTTATGGTTGTTTATTTCTGATTATACTTCATATTAACAAATATAAGAATAAACATTCAAAAACCAATTAAAAAAGTTTTTACTTATACATAAAAAATGTTACTGTTAGTCAAACAAAATCAGGCCTCCTAAAACTAATAATTACAACTTTTCAATTTTATTTGGTAACGTATTCATCAGAATGTAAGGAGTATCCACATGTAGTTCGTTATAAAATTCAAGCCTATCAATTAGTTCACCTACAATAAAAGGGATGATGACTAATGATGTGGAAATTTTTAGTAGTAAAATGCTCACTATGGGCATCATACATCCAACAAAAAAGCGAGTAAAACTAAAAATAACTGATAGTGTATAAATATCTTTTCTTGCATAACGAACAATATAGAGAATGGCTTTTAGCACAATGAAACCAACGGCAATGGTCTTAAAATCTGTGAGCAGCAATCCGAAAGTAATAGCAGTTAGAATTGTGTTTGCGCTATGAATCGGAGTTGAATATTTCTTATCAGCAATAGCATACACATACTCAATTGAAACCAAAAGCAGTGCTCCTAAAACAGCAGAGACAGAAACGACTAGAATACTTGAATTTACAAAAAAAACAATCAACGAAAATCCAGCAAAAAGCATAAATAGTAGAATCTCCCTACTCAACCAACTTGTCCTAAAATTAATGGTTGCCCGATAAGCCCTAAATGGCTTTCCGAGATGTAAAGAGCTTAGAGCCATTGCCACAAACCCTAAAGTAGCATAAAGGACTCCAAACTGGGGTTCTCTTCTATCGAACAGAAAATATGCAATCCAGCCGACCAATAGAGATGAGATCAATGTGAATATTGCCAATGGACATTCCTTTAACGCATTAATTTTCGATTCTTTATCAACTAAATATCGCATGCTTTTTTGAGTGCCATAACCCGAAGCACTTAAATCCATTAGAGGTATAGAATTTACTACTTCGGAATTTTTAAAGTTGATTCTTGGTCTTGTCGATTTTTGTGACATGCCAGGAACGTCATGCATGTCAGCAACTTCAATATCATTGAATGATAATGCTCCAGTAGGACAAGAATTAGAACATGCAGGAATTTGTTTGATCTTTAGTCTCTCATTACAAAAATTACATTTTTCCACAACACCTTTCTTTTTGTTGTACTGCGGAGCATCGAATGGACAAGCCCAAGTACAATAAGTACAACCAATGCATTTCTCAGCATGATGAATAATTGCGCCTGTTTCAGAATCTTTTTGGTATGCATTTGCAGGGCAAGCCTTTAAACAAGGAGCATCCAAACAATGATTGCACGCAATGGATAAATTGATGAATCCTGATAATGGAACTTTTTGCTTATTGAAAGGCTGCACTTGCCGCCAAGAAATTGGAGGTTGAGTATGATTCTCGTTATAGCAAGCCACCAAGCACGCATGGCACCCTACACATTTTGAGTAATCAAATATAAAACCTTTTTCCATCTATTTCGGATTTATCCTTTTGACCTCTACCCTATTATTATGAAAAGCAGAGCCATACCCCATATCTGTTTCTCTACCAATGGATAGACAATTTACAGGAACGCCTTGGGTTTTCCACCAACCGTTGGGAATTACAACACATCCTATTCTTACCCCATAACTTATTTCTGCTATAATAGGAAATCGTCCTCTACCGTTAAAAACTTCAACCAAATCTCCATTCTTAATTTTTCGTACCTCTGCATCAACCGGATTTATACTGATAGTTGGAGGTCCACTTACCATTTTTATTATCTCTAGGTTTCCAAACTGAGAGTGAATCCTATTCTTTGTATTAGGACTCATCAGAAGTAATGGAAATTGATCTTTTAACTCATTCTCAATTTCTATTGCGGAATCATAAGTAGGAAAAGGATTCACGCCCCATTTTTCTTTTGCTTGAATTGAACTCAATTCAATTTTACCGGACGGAGTATTGAATTTAAAATCGGAAAAAGCAATCTCCTGAAGACCCGGAGCCAAAAGTGGTCCTTGCCTCAATGCCTCGAACGATAAAGAAGGAAAAAGGGCAAGTTTCTCTTTGAGAAAATCCTCAACAGATCCATCACCCGGAGGCAAAAGAATTCCCTTTAACTGTTCATCTGTAAAACCAAGTTTTTTTGCTAGCAGGTAATATATTTCAGTTTCAGGCTTTACTTCACCAGCAGGCTCCACAACCTTTTGCCGTAACTGAACATAGGGATTCCAGTATGACCCTATAATATCAGTTTGCTCAAACATATTCTTTGCAGGCAAAACAATATCAGCCTCAAGGGCTGTATCGGTAAAGAATTGCTCCACTACAACCCTGAATTCTAACTTCCGAAATGCTTTTAAAACGGTATTAGTGTCGGGGTTTTGGGTTAAGGGATTCCCGCGTTCTACCCATACCATTTTTAGTTCAGGATCCTTCGTACTAAGCATATCGGCACCCAACCGAGCAGTAGAAATTGAACGACGAGTAATACCATCGGGCTTTTCTGAAGGATAATAGCACAAGGGTTCTAAAACATCATCAAAAACATAACTTTGGAGATTCGCATAATGCCAGCAAGCACCTTGCTTCCCAATATTTCCTGTTATCACTGATAAAGCGAGGATGGCCCGAACGGTTTGTCCACCATTGGTATAACGCTGCATGCCGTAACCAGGAATTAATGTCATAGGTTTTAGATTTCCTATATACCAAGCCAATGTTTCAATTAAATCTACAGGAACACCTGTAATATTTGAAGCCCATTCCGGCGTTAATTGCAGAACATGCTCCTTAAACCCATCGAATCCTAAAACATTCTCGGCAATAAAATCCCTATCAATCCAGTCATTCTTAATAATGATATTTGCAACAGCCAACGCCAACGCCGCATCGGTTGAAGGGTAAGGCTGAATTAACAATTCCGCTCTTTGGGTTGATTCAGTTCTCCTCGGATCAATTACAACAAGTTTTCCTCCATTATCGAGAGCACGTCCAACTGGAATCATCTCGTGAATGTTACTCTCCGCTGGATTTTTACCCCAAAGAACAATAAGTTTTGCATTCGCTAAATCCCAAGGAACATTGTGTTTATTCTCACCTAAAGTAAGGCGAGTTGCCTCTAATCCAGCAGGCCAGCATAAGTTCCCATAAACAGTAGTAACGCCACCATAAATCTGCCGCCAAAACCGACCACTTATTTCGTTCAACAATCCGGACATTCCGCTTGCCGCATAAAACAAAACGGATTGTGATCCATACTCTTTTTTAAGTGTTTCTAATTTTGTGGCGATTAAATCTAAAGCTTCATCCCAAGATATTCGCTTAAACTTACCATTTGCAATCCGTTTATGAGGGTACAGAATTCGATCCTTTGAATTTGCACGCTCAACATAACTTAAACCTTTTAGACAAACACCATTAGGTGTTGCAAGATTCTCAGGAAGAGGTGCAACATTAACGACTTGATTATTATCGACAAAAACCTTTAAACTACATGTACTGTAGCAATTGCGTGGGCATGCTGTAATAAATTCCTTCATTAATAAAAATAGT
This sequence comes from Tenuifilaceae bacterium CYCD, assembly GCA_036322835.1. Taxonomy (NCBI): domain Bacteria; kingdom Pseudomonadati; phylum Bacteroidota; class Bacteroidia; order Bacteroidales; family Tenuifilaceae; species Tenuifilaceae bacterium CYCD. Next base: position 3,339,673 of record AP027304.1, read on the forward strand.
GGGCGCTATTTGGTTTCTGTTCTATACTGTTCCTCTGAAATGGTAAAACCATCCTTGAAGAAGAAAACTACACCCCATTCATGATCCACTCTGGTATAGAAAGTAATTTTATCGTTTCGGTTATATACCGTTCGAGTTATAATAATTCTAGGAAGACGAATAACCTCATCGGTACGTTCTCTAGTATATTTTCTAGTGATATCATCGGGAGTAAGCAAATTAACAACCCGTTCGGCATCCTCGCTACCAATTGTTGAACTCATTTTCTCAGCAACTAATTTCAAACGTAAAGCAGCATCTCGCTTCTTTTGATCTTCCAACTTAAGTTTTTGTTCAACTAGAGCCTTTGCATTAGACTCTTCTTCCCGTTTCTTCCTTTCAGCCTCCTTTTTAACCTTTTCTTCCTCAATTTTTCGTTGCTCTTCCTTTGCTTTTGCATCGGCAATGGCCCTTTCCTCTGCTTCCTTTTTAAGTCTCTCTATTTCCTGTGCAGTTGCCTCTTGCTCTGCTTTCCGTTTTGCCTCTTCAGCCAATCGTGCTTTTTCAGTCTCTTCTTTAATTCGTTGTTCTTCCTTTATTTTTGCTTCCTCTTCCGCTTTTCTTTTTTCTTCCTCAGCTAATCGAATCTTCTCTGCTTCATGTTTTACTCTATCTTCCTCTAATTTTTTCTGTTCTGCAATTTTTTTTGCATCTTCCTCTGCTTTTATTCGGGCTGCCTCAGCCGCCTTTGCACGGGACTCTTCCTCAATACGTTTTTGCTCAGCAATTTTCTTAGCATCATCCTCTGCCTTTATTCGGGCTTCCTCTATGGCTTTAGCACGAGCCTCTGCCTCTTTTTTCAATACTTCTTCCTTAGCCTTTGCCTCTGCAATTGCACGATCATCTGCTTCTTTTTTCAAGCGTTCTTGCTCTTTAATTCTAGCCTCTTCATCGGACTTGCGTTTTGCCTCTTCTGCCAAGCGAACCTTCTCGGCCTCTTGTTTTAATTTTTCCTCTTCTAGCCTCTTTTGTTCTGCAAGTTTTTTTGCATCTTCCTCAGCTTTTATTCGGGCTACCTCAGCCGCCTTTGCACGAGACTCCTCTTCAATTCGTTTCTGCTCAGCAATTTTTTTAGCCTCTTCCTCAGCCTTTATTCTTGCCTCCTCAGCAGCCTTAACCTTGGCTTCCTCCTCTTTTTTGCGCAATTCTTCTTTTGCTTTTGTTTCAGCAATAGCTCGTTCCTCTGCCTCTTTCTTAATTCGTTCCTGCTCTTTTATTTTTGCCTCCTCGTCTGCTTTACGTTTAGCCTCTTCAGCCAACCGAACCTTCTCCGCCTCTTGCTTAATTTTCTCCTCCTCAAGTTTCTTCTGCTCAGCAATACGCTTTGCCTCTTCAGCGGCTTTTATTCGTGCCTCTTCAGCAGCCTTTATTCGTGCCTCTTCCTCCAATCTTTTCTGTTCAGCAATTCGTTTGGCCTCTTCTTCCTGACGCTTGCGCATTTCTTCGGCAGCTTTAACCCTTGCTTCCTCTTCTTTCTTCTTGGCTTCTGCCTTTGCTTGAGCCTCGGCTTGAGCTCTGGCAAGAGCTTCTGCCTTTATTCGCTCAGCCTCTTTTTGCTTAGCTTCAACTTCGGCTTTCTTCTTTGCCTCCTCCTCCTCTTTACGTTTCTGAGCTTCGGCAACCATTTGTTGTTTTTTTGCTTCCTCGGCCTTCGCGGCTTCCTCTTTCTCTTGCTTTTTAATTTCCTCGGCAAGCGCCTTGGTTTCTTTTTCTATCTGCTTTTGAATAGTACTGGAGTAATCCAAATCATAGTCAAAATCATCAATGTCGGAAGCGTAACGTACCTTGGCTACAGGATTTTTGTATATCAGCAATTCCTTTTCATTGGCCTGCTTAAACAGCTCTACCTCAAACTGCTTTACCTGCTCAATATCTTTTCTGAAGGATTCTGGAACTTTGGTATCAATCTCAATTTTTTTTGTCACATAACCCGCCTTTTCAAAGGACAAAATAAAATCGCTATTATACTCTAGGTTAACCTCAAATCGACCACTACTAACAGGCACTTCCTCAATAACTTGCCCATTGCGATAAAGCACAATTTTAGATCCAGCAGTATCACCCTTTTTAATTATCAAACGCACCAAAACCTTTAACGCTCCTTGAGAATAAATACGTTCAGTTGGTATTGTTAATAGGAACAATAGGGCAAATAAAACAAGGATTGACTGTTTGTATTTATGTTGTACCATTTACGCTAACTCAATTTTAGGATTGATTTAATGCATCAATTCAATAACAAAAAAAAGAAAAAAATTTAATATTTCTACGAAAACAATAACTAATCTGTTCTACACCCTTCAATTATTTCTTTTTTGGCTTTACTCTTGTTATTAATTATATCATAAAAATCATCAATGAAACGAATTGCTTTACTCCTAGTTTTTATATCTAAATAGTTAAACGAATCGATACAATGAATTATTTCGCTCCTTTTATCATTAAATAGCTGGAAAGCATACTCAAACTCTTCTGCATTTCGACAATAGCCATTGAAATACCTTTCGGTAACCGATTTTATTGGCAGATGCTCAGCAGGTAGGGCGTAAGGAGCATCAACAAAACCAGAAAAATCAAAATCAAAGGGAATAGGAATTGGAGGTGCAGCAATATATGGTTCAAATAAAGTAATATTATGTAACGCTTTAATGGACCAATCGGTATGCCCAATCATAAACTGAAAAAGAGACATACTAGTTGCTAAGGTATGATTACAAGCATTAGGGTGAATATTTTTTCTCTCATCAAGAGTTGCATTAAGTCGAACAGCCAGCATTTCAGAAGGTTCTATAAAAAAACCCAGCATATCAACTCTTTTATCGGAGATTTTATCAATAAGGCTGACCCTTACCAATCGAACCTGATAACTATATGGTGAAATAATGCTGTATAATTTATAGATCAAATATTCTTTAAAAAGCAACTCTTGGTACTGAGACCTATCAAAGCATTGAAGCACTAACTTAACTTTATCAACACCCTCAAATGGTGTATTTCTTACATCTTTATGGTTAAATTTCACCCATAAAGGAGGCTGAGAACAGTTATTGGGGTTTCTACGGAAAATGCCGCGAGTTTTAATATCAACATCAAATTTAGACATCCCGCCCCAAATATTCTTATAGCGCAATAAGGCACTATGAAACATCGGACTACTATCGTAATCTCTTTTTAACTCATCAAAATTATAGTGTAATTCTACTTCAAGTAACGAAGTATCGGCAAACAGCAAAGGTTCTACCTCCTGTGCAAGCAAAGACTTAAAAACAAATACTGAAATAAAAGCAAGCAGGTACAATTTACCAAACATAACTCCATTTTCTACAAATTTATGCTAAAAATGGAATTATGTTATAACTTAAAATGAAACTTTAGAATATCTTAACTTGATGTTTTTCGGTACCGTAACACTGCCCATGTTAGTGTTAACAGGGCTAGTATTGAGATAAAACCAAATTGTACTTTGATATCGGCAAAATTAGAGCCTTTGAGAATTACCATCCGGTTCACGTCCATAAAGTAATAGAGTGGGTTTATTTTATTGAATAATTGTGCCCACTGAGGCATACTTTCGGTGGAAGTAAACAATCCGCTCATCAGTATAAAAAGAATCATAAAGAAATACGACATAAACATTACCTGCTGCTGATTATCGGCTGCTGTAGAAAGGATCAACCCTCCCGATAGTGCTACCAACAAGTATATTGATGCAAAGCCAAAAAGCAATGGAATACTACCCGCAATGGTTAAGTTAAACACTAATCGGGCAATGAGCAAACCAAATGCCAACTCAAAAAGCGCAATAATCCAGAATGGAATTAACTTCCCAACTATAAACTGATAACGCTTAATTGGCGTAACATTTATCTGCTCAATGGTTCCCAACTCCTTTTCGCGCACAATGTTCAGTGCGGTTAAAAACATCCCCACAACCGTTACCAATATTACCAGAATACCCGGAACCATGTAAAGTTTATAGTTTAACTCAGGATTGTACCAGTGCCTTACCTTTGTTGCTATTGCGGGCTTAAACTGTTCAACATTTTGAATTCCTATTTTAGCTGAATACCCTGCAACAATTGATGATGTATATCCATTTATCAGCGATGCTGCCGTGCCATTTATTGCATTAACCAGTAACTGCAATTCGACATTTTCACTTTTCACAATCTTTTCCTCAAAATCGTCCTCAATCACAAGAATAGCATCGGCCTGACTGTTATGAACCTTATCCATTGCACTATTTACGGATTGCTTTACCGGAATAATTGTGTAGAAAGGCGAGTTAACAAATGCATTGATAAGTTCCCTTGAAGTTTTTGAATTATCAAAATCCACAACAGCCAGGTTGATATTCTTCATTTCCTGAGTTGCAGCATTAGCCAATATAAGCAACTGCACAATTGGCAGCATAAATATTATTGGCAACATCGCCTTGTTTCTGAATATCTGAATGAATTCTTTTTGAAGTATAAATAGTATTGTTTTCATGTTGTCGGTTATCTGTTTTCAGTTATCTGTTAAAACGGGTCTATCTGTGTTCTTTCGTCATCAACTTAACTGTTGTCGGTTATCGGTTATCTGTTTATAATTAAATGTTTAGCCAGAACTCATAACTGATAACTTACAACAACATTTATCATTCTAACCTCACTTTAAATTTTTTCACACTTAAGGCTAGGAAAAAGGCTGTCATTCCTAACATTATGGCTATCTCCTTCCATACATAAGCAAAGCCCTCCCCTTTTATCATAATGGTTTTTAGTGCCGACAGAAACCAACGTGGTGGCATTGCTAAGCTCAACCATTGTAGAACTTTAGGCATATTATCGATTGGAAAAATAAAACCCGATAGTAGAATGGTTGGAAGCATTAAAGCAAACATCGACATAAACATTGCGATGGCCTGTGTTTTGCTTAAAGTTGATATTAAAATACCTAACGATAGAGCAAGGAGTATAAAAATAAAACAAACCAAAAGCAAAAGAGCCAAACTTCCGCGTAACGGCAACCCAAATACAGTGTAACCCATTAATAGTATGATAATTGTATTAAAGAATGCCAAACTTATGTATGGTAAAACCTTACCAAATATGATTTGCGAAGGGCGCAATGGCGAAACCAACAGAATCTCCATCGTGCCTAGCTCTTTCTCGCGAGTAATCGAAATTGATGTCATCATTGCGGTGATAAGCATAAGTATAAGCACCATTGTTCCGGGAACAAACATATAAACGGCCTTCAACTCCTCGTTGTAAAGCATTCTAGAGCGGATATCGAGCCTATTGGCTGAAATTCCATTATTATTCTGCTCGTTAGTAAATGTTGTTATTACTGCCTGAGCATAGTTAGCCAAAATACTTGCGGTATTCGGTTCCGATGCATCGGTAATGATTTGTACATCGGCCTTGTTATTCCTAATAAAATTCTCGGCAAAGTTTGGTTCATAAACAATAACCAACTTAACATCGCCAGCCTTGAATGCTTGGTCAATTTCAGCATCGGTTTTAATGTTACGCACTGGCAAAAAGTATCCCGATGCAGCTAACTTCTGGGTTAACTTCTGACTCAAGTAATCGTTGGATTTGTCGTAAATGGCAATTCTGGCATCCGATATCTCGTTGGATACAACGTATCCAAATATTATCAGCTGCAATACTGGCATCAGAATTACAATGAGTAAAGTGCGGGGGTCGCGGATTATATGTTTGAACTCCTTTACAAGGAAATCTCTGAATCTATTTTGTACCATAATTCGTTGTTTGTTAATCGTTGTTTATTTTCAATGAGCTCGCAAAAAACGCTCGGTTGTTGATGGTGTTTCGACTGATTGACTATTAGGCTTTAAGGTTTTATTTTAACTTTTAACTTCTAACTTTTAACTTTCTACTTCTAACTCTCTACTCCACCCTCTGCCCTTGACGTGCCAACGATATAAATACCTCATTCATGCTGCTTGCAGAATACTCCTTCTTTAAATTTGCAGGTGTATTGAACGCTACCATCTTACCATCGACCAAAATCGCTACTCTATGGCAGTACTCGGCCTCGTCCATATAGTGTGTTGTGACAAATACCGTTGTTCCGGAGGCTGCAACTTCGTTAATCATCTCCCAGAATTGCCTACGGGCAATTGGGTCAACCCCACCAGTTGGTTCATCCAGAAAAACGATTGGTGGTTTATGAATCATCGATACTGCAAACGATAGTCGTTGTCGCCAGCCAAGAGGTAACGAGCTAATCAGCACATCCCTAGAATCGTTCATCTGTAGATTGTTGATTAACTCATCGGCTCTACTTTTGAGTTCACTCCCCCACAAGCCGTAAATCCCACCAAAAAACCTAATATTCTCCCAAACACTTAAATCGTTGTACAACGAGAATTTTTGGCTCATATAGCCAATATTTGCCTTAATTAAATCCGACTGTGTATATGCGTCGAAGCCAGCCACTTTCACATCGCCCGATGTTGGTTGCAGCAAACCACATAGCATACGGATTGCGGTTGTTTTACCAGCACCATTGGCTCCCAAAAAGCCAAATATTTCGCCTTTGTAAACATTGAAGGTAAGATGATCGTCGGCCACAAACGTGCCAAAGCGCTTCACCAAGTCCTTAACCTCAATTACGATATCGTTTTTTGAATTAGCCATAGTTTAAAAAAATTTAGAAGATAGCATTCAGAATAAAGAACTTAGAATTTTTAATAAAACCTTAGAATCCAAAACTAGTCACCTGTCACTCAAAGTCACCTTATCTAACTCTCCATCATCTGAATAAAGCAATCCTCAATTCCAGCGTCAATGGATTTTACAATTGGATTCGAAATTCCTATTCCATTCAACTGATTAATTATACCTTCGGGTGTTTCATTGTTATTTATCGACGAAAAGTGTAACGCTCCGCCAAACAGGTACGCACCCTTACACGAATTAAACCCTCGCACCTCATTCAGTTTCAATGTAACATCGGGATGCTCAATGCTGAATAATCTGTATGGATACTCTTTTGCAAATTGTTCAGGTTTATTAACTCCCAGTATTTCACCTTTCTGAATCAATGCAACCCTATCGCAAAGCGATGCTTCGTCCATGTAGGCTGTGGAAACCAAAATTGTAATTCCTTCGGCTTTCAACTTACGGAGTAAGCCCCAGAACTCCTTCCTCGAAACGGCATCAACACCTGTAGTTGGCTCGTCCAGAATTAGAACCTCCGGCTTGTGAATTAACGCACACGAAAGCGCCAATTTCTGTTTCATACCGCCGGAAAGTTTGCCAGCAGGACGGTTTTTAAATGGCTCAAGCATCTTATACACATCCTCAATCAGATGATAATTCTCCTCAATGGTGGTTCCAAAAACACCCGCAAAGAATTTCAGGTTTTCCTCCACGCTCAAATCCTGATAAAGTGAGAATTGGCCGGGCATATACCCAAGGATATTTCGAACCTTTCGGTAATCGTTAACCACATCCAACTCGCAAACCTGTGCGCTTCCTTTATCGGGTAGCAGAAGCGTAGTCAAAATCCTCATCAAGGTGGTCTTCCCTGCACCATCGGGGCCAATTAAACCGAATAGTTCGCCACGCTCCACACTTAAGGTTATATCCTTTAATGCCTTAACTGTGGCATAGGATTTTGAAACGTTGGTTATTTTGATTACGTTCATTTTACTAGACTTTTAGATTGTTAGGCGTATTTTGTGACTTGTGACTTGTGACTATCAACTATCAACTATCAACTATCAACAAACAACGAACAATTCACTTCAAACACATTATTTACCTTATAATACTTATCTCTACAGGCATTCCAATTTTATAAATACCCGAGGTGTTAGGAATACGCACTTTTGCGGCATATACCAAGTTAACTCTCTCATTACGTGTTTGTATTACTTTTGGAGTAAACTCGGCCTCCGATGCAATCCAGGTAATAGTTCCATCATTCTCTATTAATTTTCCTTCAGCACCATCGGTTATTACCTTAACTGTTGTTCCAATTTTAAAATCGGCGAGTTGAGTTTCATCTATATAAATTCGAGCATAAACGGTATCGAGTTTTGCCACACGGCACATAGGTTTTCCGGTAGTTACCAATTCGCCCTCGCGAACGTAACGAGCCACTACGGTTCCAGATGTAGGCGATAGAATTTTACAGCGATTTATTTGGTCATTAACTTGGTCAATTTGTGCAGTAATTGCAGCCATTTCAGCAGCCACACCGCTACGTTGAACCTCAATGCTACTTTTTTGACGTACAGCAATACTATAACGACCTTCCACATCGTCTAACTGACGCTGAGTTGCAGCGCTATCGGCCATCAAGCGTTTAACCCTATCGAGTTCAACTTTAATCACCTTAACCTGCTCCTCCTGTACTGCCACCTGGGCATTAATACTCTGTAACTTTGCTTTGGCAGCATCGGACTGAGCGTATAGCTGATTTAACTTAAGTTGAAGCTGAACGGTGTCAACCAGCGCGATTGGTTGATTTTTCACAACAATATCACCCTCATCTACTTTAAGTTGTACCAACTTACCACTAACCTCCGACGAAACAGTAACATCATCGGTTTCAATATTTCCATATGCATCGGATTCACCATTCTTGCTACCGCACGATGAAATAACCACAACTGCAAGCAACATCGACAAATATTTAATTCTACTGAAAATCATATCCTTATATTTTTATTCGTTAATATCTAAACCCATTGTAAAATAAAGTTTCACCTTCTCGTGCGAGAGTTTTACTTTTCGCAAACTCATATCTATTCTTGCTCGCAAAAGGCTATTAAAATCTGACAGATAAGTGGCAGATGTTATTGTTCCGTTCTTCAACTGCGATGCAGAGACCTGAACAGATTTCTCAAGGAGTTGAACAATCTTTTCATCGCTTAATATTTGCTTCTCCAAAGAGTTGATTTGCGCTATTGAAGATTTTACCTGCGAATTGTAATTGTCATCGAATACATCGCGACGGTACTCCATAATATTCTGCTGTATTTTGATGTTCTGGCGCTCACGCGATGTACTATTCCAATCCCATATATTCCACGATAAGCGTGCTCCCAGTATTGCGTAGGTATCGAACTCGCTCGAAAGCATATTTAATCCTGGTTTCCCATAACCAGCCTTGGCAAATGCAGCAAGCGTTGGCATTCGTTTACTCGACAATATTTTTGATGTTGAAGCGAGATAGCCCTTCTGTAAATCGAAAGTTTTATAATCGGGTCTATTACACTGGTTGTTGGTTGGAACAACTAAGTTGGGAAGTTTTAACTCCGTTTGTTCTCCAATATTTACTCCAGTAATGGCGTAAATAGATTCTAACAAGTTAGTGCGTTGAGCCAAATTTGCATCAATGCTCTGCCCTAGCCTTAACTTTTCGGCCTGCAACGAAATCAAAGATGATTCCAGAATTGCCCCAGCATTCACTCCCGACTGAATTTCAGCAATACGCTTGTCCAGTTCGCCCTCCATAATTCTTAATTGCTGAATAGCAATATCGATGGATGATACACCGAAGTACAGGGTTGAAACCCTATCTTTAAGGGTATATAACTCATTATCCACCTTATTCTGCTCAAGCATACGTGCGTTCTCCTCCGATTTCAAGCGCGAACTAGTAACTCCTCCATCCCATATTAACTGGCTCACATCAACTGTCAACTTATAGTTATCCTTATCGGGCGATGGCATTGAAATGGTTGGAATAGGAATGTTAACGGAGGTAACATCGGACTGCCAGGTTGCCTCTGCATTAAAATCTACCCTTGGTAAATAGTTTACTTTAATATTTGATTTGCGCAGAGCGTAAACCGAATCCGTTGCAGAGGATACTCTATAAAGAGAGTTGTTCTGCTGCATACCTTTTAGCAAAAACTGCAAGGAAAGTGTATCCTGAGAGTAAACCGTAGCAGGAATCACTATAACAAGCATAAATGCGCATTTAAAAATTAACCTTTTCATCGTTATACATTATTAATCATTCTACCCTTAATTGAACTAATCACAAAATCAGCAACAAACTTTTTGCGTTCCTCCAGGAAGAGGTTATACTCATCAGAATTCCCATCAAAAAAAACCTGCTCAATAATTGGTCTAACTGCAAATGGGAAAATACAAGCGCTTACAGTATTAATAATAAGGTGAAATGCCTCTTTTGGATTCATACCCAACTCAGCAGCAAACCCTGCAATTATTAACTTAAAGTTGCTTGATTCAATACCTGCCTCCTTAAAAAACTGCGCAACCATTTGTGGATTGCGGTTTATTTCTCGAATAATAAAGGTTGGAAGGAATGGATTCTTCAGAAACAAATCGATGTAACTCTCCACAAAATGCCTGATTTTCTCATCAAAACCCATATCTTTCGAAAGAAGAACGGGAATCAATCGGGGAAAAAAGGTCCCAATCTCAACCTTAAAAATCATCATAAAAAGCTGATCCTTCGATCTGAAGTAGTAATGCAGTAATGCTTTATTTATGCCTGCTTCGTCGGCAATTTCTTGCATACGTGCACCATCCAATCCCTTCAGAATAAACACCTTTTTGGCGGCTTCAAGGATCTTAATCTCAGTGTCTTTCTCTATTTTCTTCGGTGTCATATTTAATTAATCATTTGGTTAAACTATTTGGCAAATATATAGTGCGGATTTTCAGATTACAAATTTTTAACCAATTATTTTAACCGTTTGGTTAAAATAATTTTAAAAAAGTTCCGAGACAAGCCCGGAACATAGGTTCTATAGTAACTGCAGGAAATTACTCTTCTCTAACGGAAGACCCTATTGAGGTTTTAATATTCTTTTGCATGGGATTGCCAGTATATGTTAAGTTACCTGCAGGGCGAACATTTGCCTCAATTAGTTCTTTAGCATAAATCTTAGCAATGGCCCCAGTTCCAACTGTAACAAAAGCACTATCGGTCTTTAGTTCCAAGGCCGATAAAATACCTTTTGTATTAACAGTTGCTTCATAATTCTGAACAGTTCCGCGTAAACGAACGGAAGACCCCTGTCCTACCTTAACATCAATGGTATTGGCAATAATATCGCTATCGAACTCTGAATTGGTAATTACACTTAGTTGCAGATTATCAACCTTTAAGGTGTCGTTAAGGCTGACGTAAGCGGCCGCTGCAACCGAAATACTTTTTAAATCAGTATATTTCACATAAACCTCGGCCTTTGCTTTCTTCTGGGAATTCTTCTTGAGTTTTATTTCAAGAATACTATCGGCAACTTCAAGAATAACATCCGATGCTAGGATCTCGCTTACATTAACAGTGGCCATTTCCCTATCGCCTTTTTCAAGAAAAACTTTGATTTCACCAGATACTTTTACCTTGTTGAAAAAGGGAAGTTCGCGTTGATCTGCGTTTTGGGCAGTTACAATAACTGCGAGAAGAACTCCAGCAATAGTTAAACTCAGTTGCTTCATGATAATCAGATTTTATTGGTTACAAAGTTAATAGCCTAAAAATTCTATATATAATAGTTAACAAAAAATAACCTTTTGAACAATTTAAGGTGATACACGTTTACCATCAATAGAAACTCAATAAATATGGTTAATTATAAATACTTTACTATTGCAGTGATTATAATGCTATATGGCTTTTCGGCAAAATGCCAAACCGACACATCTAAAAAAATGGATAACAATAATTTAAAAAGCAAACTTACAGAACTTCAGTTCTACGTTACCCAACAGAAAGGAACAGAGCGACCATTCACTGGTGAGTTCTGGGATAATTTTGAGAAAGGGAAATACCTATGCATTTGCTGTGGTGCAGAACTATTTGAGTCTGACACCAAATTCAACTCCAGCTGTGGCTGGCCTAGTTTCTTCGACTCAAAGTTTATTGATAATATAAAATTTGCCAAGGATACAAGCCACGGGATGATAAGAACAGAGGTACTATGTAAAAAATGCGGAGCACATCTTGGCCATGTTTTCGAAGATGGCCCTGAACCCACAGGTTTAAGATACTGTATTAATTCTGCTTCATTAAAATTTGTTCCATCAAACACTAAACACTAAAAAAATTACATTGAAAGAAATTATGAGTTTTTCAACAAAGTCGATGGCAATGTTTCCTCTAGGAGTTTTCCTATTACCTGGAGAAGAGATGCCATTACGCATATTTGAACCAAGGTATAAACAGCTAATTAATGAATGTGAGAACAATGGAAATACATTCGGAATACCATTTACCACAGGCAACGAAATAAAAACATACGGCACCGAGGTGGAACTCCTTAATGTTGTTGCAAAAAATAGCAAAGGCGAAATGGTTATTTTAATAAAAGGTATAAGAAATTTCCATTTACTCGATTTTACAGAAACTTTACCCGGTAAACTTTATGGTGGAGGAGTAATTGAGTATGTGGATGACATCTATACAACGACTAATCCTGAACTATCAGTCCTAGTAAAAAAACTAAACCTCGATCCAGTTTTAGGCTCACTCCTAACAAACGATTCAATAAATTTAACGTCAGTGGCCAAAGCGATGATGCTTAACTCAAACGAAAAGTTCTCGTTTTACTCCCTGCGCGATAATTACAAAATGGAAAAGTATCTTATTAAACGATTGAGGTTTATTGAGCAAATGCAGGTACAGGAAAAACTTCTGGAAAACAATTTTAGCCTAAACTAATTTTTGCTGGCTAATCCATAGTAGAACAAATCCTTCTTAGGCAATTTATCAACTTTGGGTAAGTTTTTATCCATGAATCTATCTATAATATAGGGAAAACGAGCACCCTTCCAAGGACTGCAATTGGCAATAAAAGCGTAGGTATAACCATTACTAGTAGAAACAGCTAACGCAGTAGTGCCAGGCAACGAACCCGAGCGCCATAACTTTCCGTTTGGCATAATCCAGCGCCATCCTAAGGGCTGAAACTTTTTATCCGTAACAGCCATTTGGGCGATAGATCTTTTTGATAGAATATCAGGAAAACTATCGTCACCATCAATGGCCAATAGGAATTTGGTTAAATTGATTGACGATATAACCCAACCTCCAGCAGCACCTAAGGTTCTGATATCGTTTCCGCCTCTACACTTAAGCACATTATCCTTGGACCCATCGAAGGCAACTATTCTCTCAGCCTCAGGAACCTCGTAGTACCGCGCCTCGTTTTTCAACCTAAGGCTATCCCAATTCTGCGATAAATACGCATCGTGAATGTTTAGAGGCTCAAATATGTTTTCCTTGACGTACTTTTCGTAACCTTCGCCAGAAGCCCTCTCAACTACTAACTGAAGGATACCATACCCCAAATTGCTATACGAGCTATGATCGCCTGGTTTAAAATGCAATTTTTTGGAAAGCGCAAAAACAACAATATCATTCAACGATATTGGCAATTCTTTATCCAGTTCTTTAGCAATAACATCCTTAATAAACATGTGATCGCCCCATCGCGAGGTCCATCCCCCTGAGTGATTCAAAAGATTATTGACAGTAATATCCTCTACCCTTTTATCCTTGTAGTTCAGAAATATTGAATCTTTCAGGATTCCACTAGGGCCAAACACTCTATCGGTAAGTTTCAACTTATCATCTTCAACCAATTTCATTACAGCCGTGGCAGTAATCAACTTCGATACACTAGCAACTCGCATTAAATTGTAGGGCTGCATCCGCAACTTTTCCTCCTTATTGGCATAACCAAAGCCATGGGCGTAAATCAACTTTCCGTCCTTAGCAATTGCAACGCTTGCTCCACTTAATCCCCACTTATCAACAAATTGATCAAATGATTTATTGATCAAATCGTACTGCGAAGAATCCGTAATAGCATTTGAAAGCTTTACAGTATTTAGGTTTGGATATACGTTAGTTTTAATTGATTTTAAGCCAACAATTGCACTTGATTTATCGCGAAAAGCAACAAAAACAACTACTAGCAAAATGAATATGACGGATACCGATAAAACTTTAACATGCTTGCTCATAGTAAACCACCCTCACCAACAAATTCGATGGCAAAACTAGAAACAAGTTATGAAAAAACAAACTAGATTTTGAGTTTAGTTTTAGTGTATAGTGTTTAAGCAGTTTAAAGTTTAAAATCAAGAAACTTACCTCTAATCAACTTCTAAAGTATTAACTTCTACAACCTAATAGCCATAAAGTATATAAACTAGAGCAACTCTTGGATCTTAGCCACAAACTTTTCGATATCTTCCTCGGTGGTATCCCAAGAAGTCATCCAGCGAACCTCGGATTTATCCTCATCCCAAACGTAAAAGAAGTACTCCTCCTGTAACTTTGGAATAATGCGTTCTGGAACAATGGCAAACACAGCATTCGATTCAACTGGCTGGGTAATTGTAATGGCACTGATCTGCCTTACCTTTGACTCTAGTATTTTTGCCATGCTATTGGAATGCTTTGCCGTATTAAACCATTGATTATTGCTCAGGTACGCCAAGAATTGAGCGGATATATATCGCATCTTCGATGCGAGTTGCAACCCCTGCTTACGGGTATACATAAAATCTTGAGCCAACTGCTTATTAAAGAAAACAATGGCTTCGCCATACATCATACCATTCTTTGTACCGCCAAACGATAAAACGTCAACGCCAGCATCGCAGGTGAATTTTTTAAAATCCATACCCAACGAAACAGCAGCATTGCCTAAGCGGGCACCATCCATGTGCAGCAGCAACCCATTGCTATGAGCATAATCGGCAAGCGCCTTTACTTCCTCAGGTCTATAAAGAGTTCCCAACTCCGAAGTTTGGGAAATAGATATTACCTTGGGTTGAGCATGGTGCTGAAATCCGAACCCATGCATGTGCTTCTTAACCAAATCAACGGTTAACTTTCCATTGGGAGTTGAAACAGTTAATAGCTTACAGTTAGTAAACCGCTCCGGAGCTCCACACTCATCAACATTGATATGAGCAGTATCGGAACAGATTATGGCATTATGACGCTGAGTAATGGACTGCAATCCTAGAACATTAGCCGCCGATCCTATAAAAACAAAGAACACCTCAATATCTTCGCCAAAAATCTCCTTGAATTTATGAACAGCTTGCTGAGTATAGGTATCGTCGCCATAAGCAATTGCATGGCCTTTGTTTACCAGCTCAAATGCTTTCAAAATATTTGGGTGTACACCCGAGTTATTATCGCTTGCAAAACCGCGTTTTATTGATTCCATTACCATAAATTTAAATAAGGTGCTAAACTAGCACAAATGAAACAAAATTACACCAGCAATTCCTAAAAATATTTCTATCCTCTTCGTCGGCGAAGCATCTGATAGTCGATATAGTATAACACCCTTAACGATATGCTGTTATACTGAGGACTCGACAATACCTCATTGGCATTATCGAAGTAGTTGCAAATGGGATCTTCGCGGCTATCCTCAATAGAGTTTTTCCAAACAATGGACAACTCACTTCCCGGGGCAAAGTTCCATTGGTAAAGCAAATCAACATTGAATAAATTATAGTTTTTATTTGAGTACGATGTAACAACAGCAGATGTTAACGAACCATCGTTATTTAGGGTATAAAAACTATCATACTCATAATGCCTGATATAGTGCCGAACCTTTAAATTGATAAACGACTTTGCATTGAAAGTATACTGCAAATTTACTGTTCCCGTAATAGTTTGAATATCACGCCTCCCCATTGTGATGTTGATATTATCATAATTGTAGTAACCAATATTATTATAATCAAAGGACTGGGTCCAGCTAAGGATTAGGAGAACCTTATCGCTAAAGCGTATTCGTGGAGTAATCGTATACGAAAAGGCCTGCTGATTGTAACCATCTGACTTCCGGTACGCAATGCTATGGTCGATAGCCAGTACCTTCCTGTAATCGGGCGAACCAAACCAGCTTACATAAAATTTCCGGGGAAGCATAAGTTTATAACCATCGACCCTAGGTTCAAAGTAATCATACATTTTACGCGGAGTGTACTCCATATAAATATTTCCAGTAAACTGCTTGCGAGTTGTAAAATAGGTATTGGAGGTAATATACTGCGATGTAAAATTTCTAGGAGAATAAAGCATTTGATGAATAAACTCCATTTCGGTTTCGAATTGGACTAAATTCCAGATCGGCTTAAAAATCCTATACGACAATTCCACACCCGATGAAAACTCATTGGGACTCTGCAAATAGCCCATTCCATTAGGATTGTAGTGTTTGCTTTCGATATTAGTCCATACATCACCCTGAAAATTTCCGCTGGTTTTCAGAACAGCGAAATAGGCTTTGTACCCCTTAGTTGTTGAATCGTTATATATTTGGCTAACAGCAGCAGTTCCCTCCACCCCAATTTTATTTTTCTTATCCCTTACCATAAACTGACTAGCAGTAACATTGGCAATGTAACTATTGTTGGGTCGATATAAATTGGTATTAGCAATACTCACAAATGAGTTATGGGGCAATGTTTGATCGAACACCACCATATTATAGTTAGTGAAACCTTGCGTTAAAAAACGTCGTTTTTTCCCAGTAATAGTATTTTTAATTTCAGCATATGTATTCTGAGTCATGGCATTAAAAAAGCCCACGCCTAAACCTCCAGATGTTCTTCCCGATAGTTTAGTTGCATTAATCATTTTTGTTTCCAACGGATTATCCACTATCACTTCATTATCTTTTAGGCTATCTTCCACCATATCATGACCAGCGGGAGTTGACCCAATTCTGCGAGAATAGAAAATGCCACCTTTATTAAATAACTCGGTACCTTCGGTAAAAAACTGACGAGCCTCATCGTACTGAACCTCGAAAGGTGTTAGGTTTAGTATCTTCTCGTCGGACTGCACCTGGCCAAAATCAGGAATAAGGGCCATATCTAAGGTAAAACTCTCACTCAACCCCAACTTAAAATCCATACCACCATTTAACTTAAAATCGAGATTTTTATCGGGCGATTTATTTGCATATACCGAGAAATACGGACTAAACGATAATCGAACAGGTGGTTTAATATCATTTATCCCAGTTAGCACTCCAGCCTGAGTAGTTACGCCCTGCTTCGATTTATCGACAAAACTCCAGGAACTAATCTCATTGTATCGCTTAATTAGGCGATAAAAATTGACACCCCACTTAGAATTATTGCTATTATTAGAGAAACGAAGGGCTGAGTATGGTATTCTCATCTCAACGCACCAACCCAAACTATCTATTTTAACACCACTTGTCCACACGGCATTCCAAGACCGCTCCTCTTCGTCCGAGGTCAATTTAATATCGGTTTGAACACCCGAAGCGGAAACTATAAACTGTAAAAAGTTTATGCCATCATTGTAAGTGCTAATGACAACTGCAAATGCGTCCGATTTAAGTTTATCGCTATTATCGCGTTGCCCCAACTCTTTATAAATGCTATCCGGACGATTATCATATAATCTTGCACCAATGTAGAGGGCATCATCATCGTACAAAACTTTCACCTCAGACTCCTGATATGGTTTCATTCCATTATACTGCTCGTACTGAGTAAAATCGGAGGCCACTACAGCATCGTTCCATGCATCTTCATTCAGCAATCCATCAACATGCATGGTACTCTGAATTCGAAAAGCAGATAATTCCCGTTTAACAATTAACGAATCTGAACTTTTTGATGCTAACAAAATTGTTGGCACAAACAGGAAATAAAACAATAGGTTAATTGTTCTCGCCATAAACTTAAAAGGGAATTTAAATTTTAGGTATGAATCGAAAAAGGGGGAATGGTTTAAATATTGTCACAAAAAAAGGATACCTTATATAAAAGGTATCCTAAACTTATCTATTATTTCTATCGGATCCTAGATGATTCCCTCACTATTAACTGTGTTTTTAAGATTTCGGTAACAGGAGGATCTTGCCGGGTTTGAGTTATACGACGGATTAACTGCTCCATGGCCTTTTTGCCCATTTCGTAACCGGGCTGACTTACAGTGGTAAGTGTAGGTTCAACCATCATGGATGTTTGGTCATCGCCAAATCCCACAACCGAAATATCCTGAGGAATCTTTACACCGTTCCGAGTTAAAATCTTAATTGCACCAGCTGCCGTGAAATCGTTTACAGTAAATATAGAATCAAATTTCATCCCGCTATCAATCAATTTCTGTGTTTCAACAATTGCCGATTGAAACGTATCGCATGGAATAATAAGTTTCTCATCTATTACCACACCATTATCTCGCATCGCCTTAAGGTATCCATTCAAACGGTTTTGTCCAATGAGTCTATTTTGAGGTCCAGCAAAATGCACAATCTTTCGGCGCCCCTGAATAATCAAATGCTCAGTAGCCTGATATGCCCCATCAAAGTCATCTATAACAATTCTATCTGCCTGAACTTCATCAATAACCCTATCAAAAAAAACTATAGGAATACCTTCATCCTCAAATCTGTGGAAATGACTATAGTCATTGGTTTCCTTGGAAACTGATATGATTAATCCATCAATAATCCCATTCAGAAAAATATCGCAAGCCGAAACCTCACGGTTAAAATCCTCACCGGATTGGCTAATCATAACGCTATACCCATGCGCCTTGGCTACTTCTTCAATACCACTAATCACTGAAGAGAAAAAATAGTGAACGAATTCAGGGATAACTACTCCAATCACATTGCTACGCTGACTTCTAAGGCTTAATGCAATAATATTGGGCTTATAGTTATACTTTGTGGCAAGCTCATTAACCAAGCGTTTTGTTTCCTGACTGATGTCGGGATGATCCTTTAAAGCCCTTGACACAGTTGATGGACTAATCCCTAACTCTCTAGCAATATCCTTAATGGTAATTTGGCTCGATTTCATCCGTACAAAAATTTTAATATTATTAAATACCGGTAAGTTATATTTTAGCTTTTAGCACCCACTAACGTTCGGATGGAACACCCATTCTTTGTTCATCCGTGTTTACCTTCGGTGAACTCGCATAAAACGCTCGGTTGCGCAAACTGCCTTACATGGGTGTTTCATAAAAAATTATCTATTTAACTACTTAAATATCAAACTAATAATAATATACAATATTGATAAATCGCATTAATAATGGCTTTTAAAAATAGTAAAACAAAAACTGAAAGCCTACTCGGATAAATGTAAAAAAATTAATTCAGATTTCAAACGTTTGCGGTTTCGTTTGCGGATTTTTTCAGGGCTTAGTGCTTGATTTCTAAGGCAAATAGTATTAAATTTTGTTAATTGTGCTGTAATTTTTAACCTAATCCTAATTAAAAAAATATGAAGAAAATTAATTGTTTCAGGAGTTTTTTAGTCCTGTTAGCTTTAATTTCGTATGGCAGTTTCGCCTACGGGCAGAGGATTACAGTTAGTGGTACGATTACAGATGCCGCTAATGGTGATCCTATTCCTGGCGTTACGGTACTCATTAAAGGTACAACACAGGGAACGTCCACTGATATGGATGGAAAGTACTCTATCCAGGCAGAGACAAACAGTTTATTGGTTATTAGCTTTGTGGGATACGAAACCCAAGAAGTACCAGTGAACGGTCGCGCTATTGTTGATGTTGCGTTAAAAACTGCAACACAAGCAATTGATGAAGTTGTTGTTATTGGTTACGGTTCGGTGAAGAAAACCGATGCAACAGGATCGGTAGTTGCCGTTAGTTCCAAAGACTTTAACAAAGGAGCAGTTGCCTCTCCTCAGGATCTGTTAGTTGGTAAAAGTGCAGGTGTGGTTATTACTACTGCTGGTGGAGCCCCAGGTAGCGGCGCAACTATACGTATTCGTGGAGGATCATCACTTAATGCATCAAACGATCCATTAATCGTTATTGACGGAGTTCCTATAGATAACAACAACGTTTCGGGAAGTTCAAACATTCTTTCGATTGTAAATCCTAACGATATTGAAAACTTTACAGTTTTAAAAGACGCTTCAGCCACTGCAATTTATGGCTCAAGAGCTTCGAACGGGGTTATAATTATCACCACAAAAAAAGGACAAACAGGTAAGCCAATGACGATTTCGTACGATGGAAAACTATCCATCTCTAACGCAATCAAATTCATGGATGTATACTCCGGCGATGAACTCCGCCAAATTGCTTATGAGCATCCGGAACTATACGATGCCGCCAACTACAGCCGACTAGGTAGCCAAAACACCAATTGGCAAAAAGAGATTTTCCGCACATCGGTATCACAGGATCACAACGTTAGCGTGATGGGCTCATATAAAACAATGCCCTACCGCGCATCTATTGGACACACCGATCAAAATGGTATATTGAAAAATACTGGCATGAAAAGACTTACCGGGGCTATTAGCTTAGATCCCTCATTTCTGAATAATAGTTTAAAGGTTAATATCAATGCCAAAGGGATGTACTCCAAGCATAACTTTGGGGACGATGGAGCTATAGGTTCGGCCATTAACATGGATCCTACCCAGGTTGAAAAGGATGGAAACGCCGCTTCGGCTGGTTATTTTCAATGGGTAAACTATGGTGCTGGTCTTGGAACGCCCAACCCTGTAGAACAGATTCTGGAAGCAGACAACGAATCGGAAGTTAAGCGATTCATCGGCAACATTCAGCTCGACTATACCCTTCCATTCCTAAAAGATTTAAGGGTTAACCTAAACTTAGCTACAGACTACAATAAGAGTGACGGTCACAACAATAGACCTACAACATCCCCATCGGTTCTCACCAACCCACTTTGGGGACGTTTAACTGACTATAGTAGCGAAAACAAGAATAAACTATTAGATTTTTACTTAAACTACAAGAAGGACATCTCCGAAATTCAAAGTAAAATTGACGTTACTGGTGGTTACTCATGGCAACATGTTGAAAGGGAACGCGACAATTATGCCCGTGGATATGTTGATGCTACCCACCCCTACCAAAAATCGGATAGTTCTTCGTATATAACAGAGAATTATCTGGTTTCGTTTTTCGGTAGAGTTAACTACTCGCTAATGGATAGATACTTAGTAACCTTTACTACCCGTTACGATGGCTCTTCGCGTTTCTCCGAAGATAACAGATGGGGCTTGTTCCCTTCTGTTGCCCTTGCATGGAAAGTTAAAGAAGAATCGTTCCTAAAAGATATTACATTAATTTCCGACTTAAAACTACGTGCAGGCTGGGGTATTACAGGTCAACAGGATATTATGAACGACAACGATTATCCATATCAAGCATTGTATAGAGTGGCCTCTGAAGGCTCATACTACTACATTGATGGAGAGTATATCCCTACATTACGCCCAGATGCTTACGATCCAAATATTAAATGGGAAGAAACCACAACCCAGAATATCGGTATTGACTTTGGCTTATTCAACGATCGCATTACGGGATCAGTTGACCTATACAAACGTGAAACCAAGGATCTTCTAAACGAGGTGACTATACCCACAGGTAGTAACTTCTCCAACACTCTACTTACCAACGTTGGTAGTTTAGAGAATAAAGGGGTGGAAGTATCGTTAAACCTTGTTCCTCTCTCAAAGAAAGATATGTCGTTAAACCTTGGCTTCAACCTAACCTACAACCAAAATGAAGTTACCAAGTTGTTACTATCCAATGATCCCGATTACATAGGTGTTCTATATGGAGACGCCATGACAGGACAGAAACAGGTTACCAGAGTTGGCTATGCTGCTAAATCATTTTTCGTAAACAAGCAGGTTTATGACACAAATGGCAATCCAATAGAAGGTTTATATGTTGATCTTTCTGGTAAAGGAGGTACTGTCAATGGTGATAACGAGGACAAGTACATCTACAAGAATCCGGCGCCAGACTATTTACTTGGCTTTTCGGCTCGTTTCAACTATAAGAATTTTGACTTTGCTGCATCATCGCGCGGAAGTATAGGCAACTATGTTTATAACCAAGTTGCAGCAGGTGCATCGTACGACCAAATGAGCCAAATTGGATACTGGAAAAACTTTACCCGTCAGCTGAACGACACTAAGTTTGTTAAACGTCAATTTACCAGTGATTATTTTGTACAAAACGCATCGTTCTTTAAATTGGATAACATTAGCGCAGGCTACTCCTTTAATAATGTGTACGATAAAATTAACATTCGCGTGAGCTTTGCCGTACAAAATGTGTTAACTATTACAAAATATAAAGGATTGGATCCTGAAATTGATGGTGGTATTGACAACAATATCTACCCCAGGCCTAGAACCTTTATGTTTGGAATTAATATAACCTATTAATACAATAGACCAATATGAAAAGAAAAATAACCTTAGGAATTGCGCTTTCTGCACTGATCATAACATCGTGCGTGAAAGACTTGGATGTAACCCCGAAGGATCCCAACACAATTCTTTCCGGTAATGTTAATGGCAATCCCGTATACATGAAGCAAGTATTAGCAAAAATATATGCTAGTTTCGTTATATATGGGCAATCCCTAAACTCATCCGATGCTGATATAACATCATCAAATGATGGATTCTTCACCACGGCAAGAGCGCTGTGGAATTTACAAGAAATTACAACTGATGAAGCAATATGCGGATGGACCGATGCAGGAATTTCAGATCTTAATACACAAACATGGAGCCCAAGCAATCCTTTTTTAACGGCACTTTACCAACGCTTAGGTCTAAGTATTACTTACGCTAATGACTTCATCAAAATGACTAACGGAAGTAGCGATCCTGATATTCAACGCTACAACGCCGAAGCTCGTTTTCTCAGGGCACTAGCATACTACTGGCATATGGATCTTTTTGGCAATCCTCCTTTTACAACGGATAATGATGGCGTTGGTAAATTCTATCCAGAACAAATTAATCGAGCAGATCTATTTAATTACATCGTAAGTGAACTAAAGGATATTCAAAATAAATTAGGAGCACCAAAATCGCACTATCCCCAGGCAGACAAAGCTGCGGCATGGATGCTTCTGGCAAGAGCGTACTTAAATGCAGAGGTTTATACAGGAACTGCAAAATGGGATAGCTGCAAAATGTACTGCGATTCAGTAATTGAACATGGCGGATATGCCCTAGCTCAAAACTACCGTCAAAATTTCTGTGCCGATAACGACCAAAGCCCGGAAATGATCTTTGCTTTTGCGATGGATGGAATAAACACCCAAGGACCTGTTGCTACTACATTTATAATAGAATCTAGTAGCGATCCAGAATATATTCCTTCAAAAAAATTTCATGGTATAACCTCAAATCCTGACTGGAATGGGAATCGTGCTCGTAAGGATTTCTTGAACGTAATGATTGATACCGTTGCAACCTATGGTAATGTTACAATCCCTACCAGCGATTCCTTATTTGCAACTAGCAAGGATACTCGAGTTTTCTTAAAAAGAAAGGAAAGACTAGATATTCCAAGCGCATCATCAAGTGGGGATTATGGTGTTGGCGTATATAAGTTCACCGCAAAAAACTCGGATGGAAGTTTACCCGCTAACTTCAACACAGCTTATGCTTGTACCGATTTTCCAATATTCCGCTTAGCAGACGCTTACCTAATGAGAGCCGAGGCCAAATTCCACATTGATGGTTCAGGTTTAGATGATTTGAATTATGTTCGAGACAGAGCATTCCAAGCTGGAGATTTTGATCTAACGGGAACTACGATCCCAAATCGTTTAGCAACTATTTCAGAACAAGCTATATTAGATGAACGTGGCCGTGAATTCTACTATGAAGGTCAACGACGTACAGACCTAGTTCGTTTTGGAAAATTTACCGATGGCAATTACAACTGGCAATGGAAAGGTGGCGTATATAATGGAACCAATACTGACAGCCACTTAAATATATTCCCAATTCCTGGCGACGAGGTATCAGCAAATCCTAATATACATCAAAACACAGGCTACTAACCTCAATAAACTATTAAGCAATGAATAAAAAAATATATTTACTACTAGCATTCATTGGGATGATTGGTCTTTTCTCCAACTGTGAGAAAGATGAAGATAAAGTGACAATGCCAATCGACCCAGTAGTACCAATAATCAAAACGATGCCAGATCTTACTCTATTAAGATCTAACGCTACTGATACCATTGAATTTGTTGGGACACCCGTTGATCTAGGATTTAATGCTTCGGCAACCTATTTTCTAGAGGTAACTTCTACCACTGATGTATCTTTTGACAACGCTCTTATTCTATATTCTGGCGTTCAAGATACTTTAATTCGATTTACAATTAGCGATTTAAACTCTATGTTACTGCAAAAATTCACCGCAGATCAAACTTCTTCTGCTAATTTTAGAATTAGAGCCGCATTAGTTGTAGATGCTGGAACGGGAGCTATGGGAACAAGTACCAATCCCATTGAATATAATTCAACAACGACAACTACAGATATT
This sequence comes from Tenuifilaceae bacterium CYCD, assembly GCA_036322835.1. NCBI lineage: Bacteria > Pseudomonadati > Bacteroidota > Bacteroidia > Bacteroidales > Tenuifilaceae > Tenuifilaceae bacterium CYCD. The sequence goes on from AP027304.1 coordinate 3,364,072, forward strand.
ACAATTTATGGGCTCCCTCGCCTAGATGTAATTGTTAATTCCTCAGTTATTGGCAAAGTTGAATCTGCTCTCGGAAATGGAGATTATCTTGGTTACATCAAATTCACTAATAATTCCACATTTACCTTAAAAGATCCTGACAATGACATTATTTATGGTGATAATGCTGGTGCTTTAGAAATTGATGGAACTGGCATTGCTGTCACCGATGATAATGGATGGCATAAACTTCAAGTTAATACAAATGAACTTACATATGAATTAAAACTATTCCAAATAGGATTAATTGGAGATGCAACTCCAAATGGATGGTCTGCCCCAGATCAAAAAATGGATTACGACTCCCAATCCGGAGCTTGGATTATTACGCTTAATCTAACAGTTGGTGGTGTTAAGTTCAGAGTTAATGATGATTGGAGCGGTGGAATTAATCTAGGAATTGGAGATGCCGACCATCCCGAATACACAATAAATAATTTGTGGAACAATGGTGGAAGTCAAAATATTCCTATTACTACTGCTGGAAACTATACTGTTAAGTTATACATAGGAACAAGTACATATAAATGTACTTTTACAAAGAATTAGTGTAAACTAATAAACTAATTATCCATGAAAAATACTTTCTTAATCAAATTAATAGGCATCCTAGCAATTGTTGCAACAGTTTTTGTGGCATGTACTGAGGATGTATCGGATAAAAGGCTCGATCCCAAGCTATCTACATCATTGGTGCAAAATCTTACCTCTGATTCAGTAATAGTTGAAGGTTTTGTAGTAGCGGCTGGCGATGGATTTATTGAGCGCGGTATTTGCTACAGCAATACAGAGAGCCCAACAACCGCAGACAACAAGGTTGTTTATGAAGGTGATTCTAAATCCGCAACATTCGCGGTTATGCTCCGTGGACTAACCCGCTTAACCACATACCATGTCCGTGCCTATGCAATAAACGAAAGCAACACTATTTACGGTGAGGATATTACGATTAATACTCCTGCAGCATTGCCCACTCTTGCAGATATAGTTGTTCCAACCATTGCATATACTGCCAATAATGGTGTTACAGCAACTACTGCTATTGACATTACAGATGATGGAGGCGACGGAAGTGGTCCTGACGAAACTGCGAATATCACCTCTCGCGGTGTGGTGTATGGGTATTATCAAAACCCAACCATCGATAGCAGTAAGACACAGGAAGGTACTGGTGCTGGCGCATTTAACAGTTTACTAACAGGCTTAAAAGGTGTAAAAACATACTACCTAAGAGCTTATGCACAAAATAAAATTGGAGTTGTCTATAGTAACCAAGTTTCTTTTACTACAGAAATCGCATATCCAATTGTTATAACGAGCGATGCCAATGTAATCAGTGGTAGCGAAGTTGCATTTGGTGGTATTGTTGAGGATAATGGAGGTGCAGAGATAACTAGCCGTGGTATTTGCTGGAGCCTTAACGCAAACCCAACTCTTGCTGACAATGTTGTTGCAGGAACGGCTATAGACACATTTAAAACAGATACCATTGCAGGTTTTACTGCTAGTACCACTTACCATGTAAGAGCGTTTGCAACAAATAGCAGAGGAACTTCCTACGGCGAAGATAAAACATTTACACCATTCCCTCCCGAGTTATATATGACAGGAAGCGGTGTTGGTTTAGATGCTGAAAGTTGGAATTGGTACGAACCACTTAAGTTAATTCCAGTACATTCACACCCCGAATTATTCTGGAAAATAGTGTGGATGAAAGGTTCTGGAGAATTTAAGTTTGCACCTCAACCTGCCTGGAGTGGTGATTTTGGGAAAACTGGCGATGCTACAAATGGAGTATACAGCATAGGTGGAAGTAACATTCCTGTTCCTACTACTGCTGGCTACTATATGGTTGTAGTTGATCTTAAGAATAAAACTATAGAAATTGCTGAACCCAAGGTATATGGAATGGGTGTTGTATTTGGTGGTTGGACTACAGGTGTTGCGGCTAATTTATTTACAGTCGATAATACTAATCAAGTAATCAAATATACAGGAGTTCCTAATTCTGGAGAATTACGCATGTACGTTTCTGCTTCAACTTTAGTATGCGATTGGTGGCAAGCTGAATTTATCATCCTTAATGATAAAATTGAATTTAGAGGAAAAGGAAATGATCAAACTAGTGTTAACGTAACTGCTGGTCAAAATATTTCTCTAAACTTTAAACTAGGTACGGGTACTATATCTAGTAAATAATTTTATTCAATAAAGGCTGTCTCTAACGAGGCAGCCTTTATTTTTAACACTATGAGAATTTCTTTTCTTTCACTCCTACTAGTAATTCTATCGAGTAGTAAACCGCAGCCCGCTACTGGAAAGATAATCCGTTACGAAAGCTTTAAATCGGACTATGTTAATGCAAGAAATGTTGATATTTGGATTCCGGATGATTACTCTACGAATAGAAAATATGCCGTATTATACATGCACGATGGACAAATGCTGTACGACAGCACTCTAACATGGAATAAACAGGAATGGAAAGTTGATGAATCGCTGAATGAACTGATCAAAAGTAAACAAGCAAAGGAATGTATTGTTGTTGGAATATGGAATGATGGGAATAATCGTTTTATAGACTATTTGCCTCAAAAACCAGTTGAATTGATAGACACAATTGAACTTAAAGCCCTATTCAATATTCCAACAATGATTACGTTTAATGCCGATAAATACTTACTATTCATAACAAAAGAGCTAAAACCATTCGTCGATAAAGAATTCTCAACTTACACTGATGCTGATAATACATTCATCATGGGATCCAGTATGGGCGGATTAATATCGTTATATGCAATCTGCGAATACCCCGATATCTTTGGAGGAGCAGCCTGTCTATCAACACACTGGACTGGAATTATGAATCACAATAATATCATTCCTAATGCTTTCAAAAAATACATCTCTGAGAACCTTCCAAGCCCCACGACTCATAAAATATATTTTGATTATGGCACGGAAACTCTTGATATACTTTACAAACCCTACCAAATGATGATAGATAGCGTTATGCGCGAAAAAGGTTATAACATTAATAATTGGACAACAGTTGAGTATGCCGGGCATGATCATTCCGAAAACTCATGGGCCAGTAGGCTTGAGGTTCCCTTAAAATTTTTACTCGGGAGTAATAAAACTAATCAATAACAATCAATATTAGCTGTATCATGAATGCTAAAAGAATAATCATTTTGCTTGCGTTTATTTTACCAACCACATTGCTATCGCAAGTAATAACAGTATCGCCGACTCTACCCACAGCCTCCAGTTCAGTTGTGGTTACCTTTGATGCGACAAAAGCATCAAATCAATCATTGCTAAACTACACCGGAGAAGTGTATGCACACACTGGTGTTAAAGTTGAAGGCTCTGACAAATGGCAATATGTAATTGAATCATGGGGTAATAACACCACCCAACCAAAACTCACGAGAACTGGAACAAACACATATACGCTTACTATCTCGCCAAGTATCAGAGAATTTTATAGCGTACCTTCCGATATAAAAATCACTCAGCTTTGTTTTGTTTTCCGTAGTAGCGATGGATCAAAGCAAACCGAGGATATTTTCTATACTGTATATGAGCAGGGCCTTACTGTAGGCTTCACCAATCCCTCCCAGACTAAACCTATATATGAACTAAACGATAACTTCAACATAACTCTTGAGGCTAATAACGCCACCAACCTGAAACTCCTAATAGATGGAGCCGAAGTTCAGAGCACTGCTGAGACCTCTATAACATACAACTACACCGCGTCAACCTACGGCAAGCACTGGTTTAAGGCCATTGCCACTGATGGAACCACAACCGTGTCCGATTCCGTTTACATCTTAGTAAGAACCAGCATTACCGAAGAAGATCTACCATCGGGTTTAAAACTTGGAGTTAATATCGTTGATGAAAATACTGTAACACTTGTTCTTAACGATCCCCCTGCCCTAAAAGAATATGTTTACATTATAGGAAGTTTCAATAATTGGCTTCCCGATGAGCAATATTACATGAAACGCACTCCCGATGGCAAATATTACTGGATAACTGTAACCAATTTAAGCCCCGATACAGAGTATGCTTTCCAATTTCTAATTGATGGATACCTTCGCATTGCCGATCCTTATACAAATAAAACACTTGACCCTAACGACCAGTACATACCATCAACCACGTACCCAAACTTACTTGCCTATCCATCGGAATCTACAAACGGAATTGCATCAGTATTCAGCACAAATCCAGAAAATTACACATGGCAAGTAACCAAATTCACTCCACCTTCAAACGAAAAGTTGGTAATATACGAACTCCACATTCGAGACTTTGTATCCGAAAGCTATATCAAAACAGTTAAGGACACCTTAAACTACTTAGAAAGACTTGGAATAAATGCCATAGAATTAATGCCAATTAGCGAATTCGAAGGGAACGATAGTTGGGGATACAATCCATCGTTCTACTTTACAACCGATAAAGCCTATGGAAAGCCTAACGATTATAAAGCATTTATTGATGATTGTCATAGCCGTGGAATTGCGGTAATCATGGACATGGTACTCAATCACTCTTATGGTCAATCGCCACTTGTGCAAATGTACTCCACCTCTGATGGAACAACCCTTGGAACACCAACATCAGACAATCCATGGTATAATGTAACAAGCCCTAATACAAGTTACTCCTGGGGATATGACTTCAACCACGAGAGTCCAAGCACTCAGCAGCTTGTCGATAGCATTACCAGCTATTGGTTAACCGAGTATAAAGTTGACGGTTTTAGGTTTGATTTTACCAAAGGTTTCACAAATACAGCTGGCGATGGTTGGGCATACGATGCTTCAAGAATTGCCATCCTTAAACGTATGGCCAACAAAATTTGGAATGTTAATCCGAATGCTTATGTTATACTGGAGCACTTTACCGATAACTCAGAGGAAAAAGAACTAGCCAACTACGGAATGATGGTATGGGGAAACATGAACTACAACTATAACCAAGCAACTATGGGCTATGTAAGTAATTCTAACATTTCAAATATTACTTACACAATACGAGGATGGGATAACCCAAATCTGGTTGGCTACATGGAAAGCCATGATGAAGAAAGGCTCATGTACAACAATCTGACATCAGGAAGCACTGCCAATCCAAACCATAATGTTACACAGTTACCTATTGCACTAAAAAGAGTTGAGTTAGCGGCTAACTTCTTCATACCAATTCCTGGACCCAAAATGATATGGCAGTTTGGCGAATTGGGATACGATGTTAGCATTGAATATAATGGCCGAACGGGTAAGAAACCACAACATTGGGAATACTATGATGTTGCTGAACGAAAAAGGCTTTATCAGATATTCTCTCATTTAAATAAACTCAAAAAGGAATACGAAGTTTTCTCAACAGTTAATTTTGATTATAGCCTTTCAGGTGCTCAAAAATACATCAAACTGGATGGAGCAGACATGGACGTTGTAATTGTTGGAAATTTTGACGTTAACTATGCAAATTACACTATCGATTTTCCTTCTACCGGCAAATGGTACGAATACTATACAAGAGATTCGATTGACTTGGCATCCACATCAAAAACAATTAATATGGCACCCGCAGAGTACCGACTCTACACTTCAAAAAAGATAGACAGAGATAACTTTGTAGGTATCGATGAAATTATTAACTCAAAAAATACAATAACGACTACATGGCCAAACCCAAGTAATGGTAAGTTCCAAATCTTGTTCAACCTTTCAAAGCCTTCAAATATTAGAGTTGAAGTTTTCAACATGCTAGGGCAAACAGTGTACTCAAAAACGGAGAGTGGGTATTCTGGAAATAATACAATAGATATTAAACTCCCATCGAACACTAGTAATGGAATATACATCTATAAACTATATGGTGGCGAAATCAGCAGTTCAGGAAAGATATCTGTATTAAAGTAGTCTTGCTCATTCAATATTACAAAACCTGTCCAAATTTAAGGACAGGTTTTCTTTTTTAAATTATAATCATTTGAAAAAATTGACATTTAGTACTTTACATAATGCCCAAATAATTTGCCATTAGAGTACTGAACCCAAACAGTGCAGTATCCATTATTGTACTCATCGCCAAAACTTATTTGGTAAGCCCAAGAATTCGATGTAATTGTTATTATGGTTGAGGGAGTTCCAGGAATAAGTGCATAAGCATTTCCAACAAAAGTAGAACCTTGCTGTCCTTGCCACCATACATGGCTGTAATTTGTAGTGGTATTTCGAGCCGTAATGGTTTTTGCACTTGCATCCCAGTACAAATCGTATGCACCACCATAGGTCGATGCAATAATCCCTGATGTTGTTAAGTATATTTTTTCCATGGAAGTACCGCTTCCACTAACCTTTGTAGCCAAACCATCAGATAATGCTTTCTCAGTTGTGGCCAACACTTGGCTTGTACCTACATACGAATTGCTCAGCTGTACCGCCCCCTTAGTCGATGTTGATGCATCAGATATTGAAATAACTGCATCACCACCAATAACTTGTCGAGTAGTAGATACTGCAATAGGGCTAGTTGCTGTTAAATTTCCTTTTGTTAATGAAGGTTCAGCACCCAGAATGGATGCCGTAAGATTAACACCATTAATCTTATAGTTACTTCCAGAACTAATATTAACATCACCCACCACATCTAGTTTATACGCTGGGGTAATTGTGCCCAACCCAATCCTTGCCAACGTAAAATCGCCATAAATTAACGGAGGATTAACATAGGTATTCGATATATACAACTTCCCCGATCCTGTTTCGTAATAACCAGCTCTATAACCTATAAATACATTTCCCAACCCCGATGAAAGACTGCTTCCAGCTTGGTAACCAATAAATACATTATTGTTTCCGGTTGAGTTATTATTCCCTGCCAAATGTCCAATGGCAACATTGCTACTGCCGGAATACAACCCATTACCGGCATAGTTTCCAATCATAACATTATAATCTCCATTATAGATTGATCCACCGGCATAAAATCCCATAAATACATTACCTGAAGCGGACTCTGGGTCCGATGGATTCGGAACATACCCATCACCACCACCTCTACCACAATCGCTACCCACAAATGTGTTTTGAGATCCTTTACCTAAACGGTAGGCAGAGTTAACACCAATAAAAGTATTGCTAGACCCCGAATTAATAAACCTTCCCGAATTAGTTCCCATCATAGTATTAAATGATGAATTCAATTCATAAGCAACTGCCGCACCGATATATGTATTGAAATTTCCCGAAGTATTTTTATACCCAGCATCGTTTCCAATAAATACATTACAAATACCAATTGAGTTTAAACGTCCCGCAGAAACTCCCATTCCAATATTATACGTACCGCTTGAGTTGCTAAAGCCCGCAAAATTTCCTAAAAACACATTGCTATTTCCAGTACTATTGGTAAATCCAGTACTATCGCCAATAAATATGTTGTTACTTCCCGAAACATTTGAGTATCCAGATTTATAGCCCATAAACGAATTGTAGTTTCCAATAGTATTAAGTATGCCAGCCTGATAACCAAAGAACGAATTGTATAATCCTGTGGATGTACTACTCCCACTCTGATGACCAATAAAATAATTATCGGGGGTTAACTGCATAAAATTACTCGGACTTACCTTTGTTTGAGTAGATAATCCGCCAACTGCAAAACCACCCCTTGCTCCTTTTGTTTGAGAATCATCCACATAAATCCTAGCACTATCGGGTGCAATAAATAACAAATTTCTAGAAACAACTGCTTTTGTTTGAGTAGAAAGACCTCCAATGGCAAAGCCACCCTTCGCTCCTTTTGCTAAGGCATCCTCCTTTACATAAATTCGTGCGCTGTCTGGCGTAATCCTAAAATACTCTAAAGGTAATCCCTTTGTTTGGGTGGATAACCCGCCAATCGCAAAACCGCCTTTTGAACCTTTGGTCAACACTGCATCCTTAATATTAATCCGGACACCCTCCTGATAAACGCCAAAAATGACTTCCCCAGCACTATTCTTAACCTCAAAAATAGGATCATCTGGATTAGTTGTTTCGTTACCAACCACCTCCAAACTATTTACAAACGACAGATTAGGCAACTGCGTTAATGATGATGCTCCATTCCAAATTGCCATTTTACCGCTTGCTCCGCTACCAGAAATAATTGGACTTTGCCACAAAGTACCTGTAGCATCACGTGTTAAAACCTGACCTATTGTTCCTGGTAGATTCTGACCATCATATAGTGTACCTCGTAACCGCAACGAACCATTAATATCGAGAGATGCTGTGGGGGTTTTTGTGAGAATGCCATACCGCGAATTGGCTAAATCGTTAAAAAATTTATCGCTCGACACCCATGTTGTACCATTGTTAACAAGGCTTTCTCCGATATTACCATCAACGAGAGGCCCTGCGGGGCCCAGCTCTCCATCCTTTGCCATAACAGACCACACTGCTCCACTCCACACGTAAGATTTTTTATCTATCGTATTATAGTATGCCTGATTGATTTCAGGGTTAATAGGATTAGAATCAAACTCCCCTAGCCAGACAATTGATTTTCCATCCTGACCAGCAGGTGCTTCAAACTCAACCCAAAAATCGGTAGCCTCAAAGGGATGTGTTGCCGAAGGACCAACGGTATCTTCGCAAATCCACATTGAATTTGTTAAAGGATCAGTACTTGATCTATCGAAAACATAATAGCCTGGATAATAAACACTATCGGCAGACCAACTTCCTTTAAGAACTAATCCAACCCCAGCCGGCCCCTGCGGTCCAGCAACACCCTGAACACCCTGTATACCCTGAATACCCTGTAGCCCGATGTCACCCTTAGGGCCAACGTCTCCATCCTTTGCAATTATTTCCCAAGAATCGCCATCCCATACGTACGAAATCATATCGATGGTATTGTAATAACAGTCGTTTAAACTTTTAACATCGGGAGCACCGGCAAATGAACCCAACCAATTAATTGAAACGCCATCTTCGCCCGTATCGCCCTTTGGCCCTATTATCGAAATAGTAGTCATACTACTACCATTAGTATAATTAATTGTAAGGGTACCATCAACATTTGAAACAACTGAGGAAATCCCATTTCCTGTTGTGCCAGTAAGTCCTTGCAATCCTTGAATGCCCTGATCACCCTTATCGCCTTTTCGTCCAACAATTCTTATTGGAGTTGTATAGCTGGTGCTATTGGTAAACGTTAATGTTAATGTACTATCGGAATTCAAAACTGCACTTTCAACACCAGTACCGGATTCTCCTTGTAAGCCTGTTAAACCAATTTCTCCTTGGATTCCAGGATCTCCCTTATCTCCTTTCCGGCCAATAATACCAATTGGAGTTGTATAACTTGTACTATTAGTAAAGTTAAAAGTAAGAGTACTGTCAGAGTTTAGGACAGCACTCTCAATTCCAACGCCTGGTTCTCCCTGTACCGAATTGGCAGCGTATAGGGCATATGGAACCGAAATTAAACTCACAAGCCCCATCTCTACCCATGAACTACTTTTTTCAATTTCTACCCGAAGTTTTATATTACCCGAAGCCCAATTAATCGAAACAAAACTTCCTATTTGCTGAGTTCCACCGCCAAGTTCAACAGAAATGATTCCCTGACTTGAAGTTTGTACTGTATGCTCCTCGGAGTAGTAACTCGTACTACTTACTCCATCAATAAAAGAAATTCGTATATGAACACTTGAATTTGAAACTATTGCACCATTGGAGTCTCTTATTACAGCCTGATAGGCAATCTTCTCAGGTACCTGAGATTTAAGAAATGCAACAATAATGCCTAGCATTATCGTTACAATAGTTTTCTTGTACATATATCGATTTTTATTGTTTTAAATGCTTGGATAAAAATTGCCAAAACACTAAACACAATAAGCCTCAAAACATTTACAATTTAACCTATAAATAGATAAAAATCAACCGAATTGGTAATTAGTTGACGAAATGAACTAAAGGTAAAGGTAATGCATTACAACCCCAACTTTTGTCTTAAAACTTCTTCTTCGCTCTCTTTCTTGATGGTAATCCGTTCAAGTAGTACAATTAAGACAACACCTAATAAAGTAAAAACTATAGCCCAAAACACATGCGGTTCAAGGCCGTTAGTATATTTAAAAGTTTCGGGTAAAACATTCCTCTCAATTAATGGTTTAACAGTACCATTTTCATCAATAAATGTCTGTATGGCAACCTTCCATGGCCAGACCTTATTTAAAGCCCCAAGCATAAAGCCCATTAAGAAAGCAATTGTAAGATTATGAAATCGATGAAGTAGTTCCGACAATAACTTGGAAAACAAAATAATACCAATAATTGTTCCTAGTATAAAAACACCAATAACCTGGAGATTAATAGACGATAAAGCGCCCATCATAAAAGCGTATTTACCTAAAAGCAGAAGGATGAAACTACCCGATATGCCAGGTAAGATCATGGCACAAATGGCTAAAGCTCCACATAAAAAAATAAACCAAAGCTCATTGGTTGTTTCGGTTGGAGAAATAATAGTAATCCAAAATCCAATTACTATACCCACCGCTAAACTATAATATGTTGAAATTTTCCACTTCGGAATACTTTTGCCCACAAACCATACAGATGCCAAAATTAACCCGAAAAAGAACGCCCAAACAAAAATGGGATGATATATAAGCAAATACTGCATCAGTCTTGCCAATGAAAGAAAACTAATAACGATACCAAGTATTACCGAAAATAAAAATCGGGCATTTATTGCTTCAAGGAAATGCACTATTCCATTTTTCTTGAATAGAAGCAAAAGAGCCTTTGAACCGATCGACTTGATTGAATCGATTAACTCCTCATAAATTCTTGCTATAAAGGCAATAGTTCCACCCGAAACTCCCGGTATCACATCGGCAGCACCCATTGCAATACCCTTTAATACTAATATGATGTACTCAATTGGTCGTCTTTTCATTTTAATTTTACCGATGCATGGAATCGCTTACTTCTTTATTTCTTTTGGGAGAAACTGAAAAAATGTATCACCGCGCAATCCCAACCTTAGGGTTTCAAGCGCTAACGCCTCGTTAGTAGCAATATTACCTAAATTTACATTTGCACCTAACTGCTTAATAAACCATGCCTGTTGGCTTTTTAATGGAGCTTCCCAAATTACATTCTCTATTTTGATATGCTCAATAATATCGTCAATCAGTTTAACATTGGCCGAGTGATCCTGGTTATAGATACCAATATTTCCACTCTCGCGAGCCTCCGCAATAACTTTCCAACTACCAGCGTCTATTTCAGTTTTCATCATGGCAACCCACTTATCATCCGGAATATGAACATCAGCCTGCTTGGAACCAACCTCTGAGATGACGGTATACTTTTTAGCTAAGCGCGATATGTAGTCACACTTTACCCCATGATCCATCTCCATAGAACCATCGGATACTTCAACCAAATCCAGGTTCAACTCATCAATAAATTTCACGAAATCATTATACATATCCCGTATAATAAAGAGTTCAAATAGAGTTCCGCCCAAATATGGTCTTAATCCCGACTTTTTATATAGTTTTATTTTTTCTTTTAGCTGTGGTGTTACCAAAGAAGTTCCAAACCCAAATTTCACAAAATCGATATAATCTGCGCTGGAATCAACCATGTTAGATGCTTCCGATAAACTTAAGCCCTTATCCATAACCATGGTTAATCCATGGTTACGAGGTTTTGCTGCTCGTTCTGGTATAAAAGGTAAACTATAGTTCATAACTCTTGTATTTTGACATTTAGGCCAAATGTATTCTTTTTTTGTAAATATTGATACTAAAACATAGTGCCAACATAGCAATTGTTAATAAAAAAACCACCCCAACTAGAGGTGGTTTATATTTAAACTATTATTTTACAATAACTTAACATTCTCCACAAAATCATCATCGTTAACAATTGATACTAGGCTAAAGAAATCGTCAATAGATGAAGGATCTATTCTTTTGGCATCGCGCAGCATCTCAAGCGCTTCCTTTTGATGATGGGTTAAATATAGTGCAGCGGCATTAATAACTTTTATAGATGCATTGGTGTCAAATTTATTACCAAGTTCATCAACCAAACTCTCAACCTCCTGAAATTTTTCTTGATATAAAAGCACCTCGGCCAAAGCAAGGTAAGCGTCAGGGTCATCTGGGTTAAGGGTTGTTGCCTCGCGATACGCGTTAATGGCTTCGGGGATATTATTCATATCGTAGTATACCCGTCCAATGCCCAACCAAAAATCATACTGTTCGGGATCAAGCGTGATTGCCCGTTTTATAAAGTTCAAACTGATGTCGAACTTCTGGCGAGCCGCCATTACAATTCCAATTCCATAGTAACCCTCGGCATACTCCGGGTCTATAACGATCGATTTGTTATAGCTATCCATAGCTAAATCTAAACGATTGGTTTTTTCATAGCATTCGCCAAGCAGAGCAAATACCCTCGGGTTTTCAGGCTCTAATTCGGACAATTCAGCAAATACTTTTGCAGCGTCCTCATATTTTTCAATCGATGCAAGCGTATTCCCTTTGTTATGGTATGCTGATGAATAGTTGGGATCTACTGCCATACAAAAATCGTAGGCATCAATGGCTTCGTCAAACTTGCCCTGTTTGGTATAAACTATGCCTAAATTATACCAAGCGCTAGCCGAAAATGGATTCAAATCAAGATATTCGTTATAATACCTTATGCTTTTTTCCATCTCATTATTGCGCTCATAGCAATATCCTAAATCAAAAAGAACAGCGATGCTAGTCCTATCTATCTGATAGGATTTAAGCAAGTAGCGTAAAGCAAGATTTATCTCATCGGATTCAAGGAAGAAACTAGATACTCGGTAGAGTAAATCAACAATATCATCGGAGCAAACCTCAATAGCCCGATCAAAACTTTCCATCGATTTAAGAATGTTGCCAGTTTCGTAATGGGTTTGTCCCTTCAGAAAATAAATTTCCTGATTCTGAGTATCAATTTTTTCCAACAAGTCAAGAATTTGCAAAGCCTCGCCATGTAAACCATTAACAATAAAATACTCTGCTTTTTTTAGATTTATTTCCGAGGAGTTGGGATATATTCTCTCGGCAAGGTCTATTGCTTGTTTAGCTTTGAAGTTATTGTCGTCGGAGAGATAAAAGTCAATTATACTTTCAAACTCATAGACATCAAAAAAAACTCCTTTACTTTGAGTCAACTTCTCCTCATACCGTCTAACAATTTCAGTGGTATTATCTTCTTCCAAATAATTTTCGTTTTCTTCTTTCATTGTTCTTTCTTTCCCACCACAAACTTAGGTATAATTTTATACTTTTCTTCAGCCAAAGAGTTTCGAAAAACTCTGATGAAAGATACAATTTGTTTAAAATATTAATAGTCAATTCCAATTAACTTTATTAACAAATGCTAAATTTTATTAACTATTTATTCTTTGCCTAACGATCGTGAAAATATTTCATGAACTGAACTCTTTCAAATGCGGCAGGATTGTATGTTTTAACCTGGCTCATTTTACCTCTAAACTCATCCAAACTACTGTATCCATTGGTATCCATCCATTGTTCGAGTTGCTTAATCATAAAAGTAACATGTTCCTTTCCATTACGGTATACCGCAGAGCAAACCTGAACGGCATTAGCACCGGCCAAAAGCTGCTTAACAATGGCATAGCCATCATGTATTCCGGTTGAGGCCGCTAAATCGCATTGAACCCGACCCGACATAATTGCAATCCATCGAAGAGAAGTTGATATTTCGGCAGGTGTACTAAACACGCTTGTTGACGCAAATTGTAAGGTATTCACATCAAAATCTGGGTTGTAAAACCGATTGAAAAGAACTATCCCCTTAATTGGAGTTTCACTTAATCGCTGAATAAAATTGGCCAAACTAGCATTATAGTATCCTATTTTCAACGAAATAGGTAGTTGGGTTGCTGCCGTAACCTTATCAATTATATCAAAATAAACCTGCTCATTTTCCTGAGAGGATCTTTTAAAATCCGATGGTAATGAAAAAACGTTTAACTCAAGGGCATCAACACCTGTATCCTCTATCCTTTTAGCAAAATCTATCCAACCGCCAGCAGATATACAATTTATGCTTGCAAAAATCGGAATATTTACGCTGGACTTGGCATCCTTAAGCAATTTTAAATAGTTGCCCAAGGGATCAGCCATTTGATCATAATCAAAGTATTCCATCGTTTCAGGATATATAAATCCTGAGGCATTCATCCTATTAATGTTGTCCTGGGTTTCGGCAACAATTTCCTCCTCAAAAAGCGATTTCACTACAACTCCAGCAGCTCCACGCGCCTCGAGTTCTGCAATTTCTGAAACGGAATCCGTTAATCCAGAACTTCCAATTATTAGCGGGTTTTTCAGCGGTAAACCCATGTAGGTAGTCGATAAGTTTGCCATGGAGGTATGTTTTAGTTACTTAAATATAACAAAATAAAATCAAAAAAGGCTCTAAGTAAGAGCCTTTTTTATATCGGTATAAAAATTTTCCTAATGAAAGTTTTGTAAAAGTAAAGACAACTTATAGTACGCCGATTCACTAATGGGGGCAAGTGGTAATCTTAGGTTATTCTCAATCAAACCTAAAACTGACAATGCGGCTTTAATGCCTCCCGGATTGCCTTCCACAAACAAAGAATCAATAATTTCAATTAACTCAAGATGAATTTTACTGGCTTCTGCAAAGTTGTGCTGTTGGGCCAACTTAACCATCTCGGAAAACCTTTTAGGTAATGCATTTCCTACAACAGAAATAACGCCATCGGCACCCATCGACATTTGAGGGAGAGTCAAGCCATCATCGCCCGATAGAACCAAAAAATTCTCAGGCCTATCTCTCAAAATGTAACTCATTTGGTTTAAATTTCCAGAAGCTTCCTTTATTCCAATAATATTGGGAACCTCGTGAGCTAATTTTAGCGTGGTTTCGGCAGTCATATTAACACCAGTTCGTCCTGGAACATTGTAAAGCACAATTGGCAATGAACTTTGGGCTGCAATGGCTTTAAAATGCAACTCAAGGCCTTTTTGGGTAGGCTTATTGTAGTATGGAGTAACCGATAGTATAGCATCGATTCCATCAAAATCGTAATCGTCAATTAATTCAATTATATGATCAGTATCGTTTCCGCCAATTCCAAGCATTATTGGCAAACGACCATCATTTTTCTTAATAACAAATTTAATAAGGGAGCGTTTTTCCTTATCGGTAAGAGTTGCCGATTCACCTGTGGTTCCCAATACTACAAGAAAATCAGTACCGCCTACAATTAAATGCTCAATTAAACGCTCTGTTGCATCATAATCAATTTCCTTATCCTGATCAAAAGGGGTAACCATAGCTACTCCTAGTCCTCGGAATTTTTCAGTAATCATATAGTTAGTTAAGTTGATGTTCTATAAAGTTGAGATGGATTCCTGAGCAAAACGATTATTGAGTTTATAGAGAATCTCCTTCATCTGCTCAATAAGATAGTTTAGGCCTTTAGACTTATCTACGGTGATAATTAGATCGAATGGATTATTGAAGTAGTTTAAAGCACCAACTCTGAATTTTGCCTTCGATAAGGATACAATCCATCGCATAGGCATTGTTTCATCAAAGTTTAGATCAATTAGTATATCAAACTCGGTAGATGTAAATGAATCGACAATGGCGGATTCTGGCTTTCCATACCAATTAACATGACTCTTATCAATAATATTCACCCGATTGTGCATTGTGTAATACTGCGGGGTTTCCTTCTCTGAAACATAGCCTAGAGCCTGAACACTAATATTCTGCCCCTCGAAATACTTTTTTAAATTAAGAACTTCTTCCAATGTAGATTGGCTGGGAATATTGAATACAATACCAACAGTTCTTGCCGTGGTAAGATTCTGAACCATCTTATGGCGCTTGAAATCTATCAAAGACCGATTTAAGGCTTTTACAGATTTTTTATACTTGAGATCATCAAATGCTTTCACAGCGTGTGCGTATTTATTCTACTATCCAATCCTATCAAACTCCAAAATGCAATTTTATTAAAAATACAGCATATTTCAAAAATATCAACCGTTAATTAGATCAAAAAACTCATCCTCCGATACAATCCGAACTCCTAACTTGTTTGCTTTTTCCAGCTTTGCAGGGCCTATTTTATCTCCAGCCACAAGCATTGAGGTTGATGCTGAAACGCTACTTACATTTTTTCCGCCATGCTGCTGAATCAGCTCCTTCAAATCATCCCGGGATATCCGTGAAAAAGTTCCCGAAATAACAATGGAAAGTCCTTTTAACTTATCGGACTTAGCCTGCTGCTCTTCCGCCAAAATCTCAAGTCTAACGTCTGCATCCTTGAGTCTTTCGATAAATTCAATATTCTGTCGATTTTTAAAAAAATCTAATATGCTCTGAGCAATTCTATCGCCAACCTCCCCAACTTCCAAAAGTTCCTCCAGTTTCGCATTTGTAATGTTATTAATACTCCCAAAATGCAAGGCTAACTTTCGAGCCGTTGTCTCGCCCACATAACGTATCCCTATGCCGTAAAGAACCTTTGGGAATGGAACCTGCTTAGAGCTTTCGATGCTTTTTATGGCATTATCTGCCGATTTTTCGGCAAACCGATCTAGCCCTAAAAGTTGATTTTTGGTTAATCTGTACAAATCCGAAGGATCGTTAACCAATTTACTATCGTATAGCAAAGCAACAGTCTCCTCACCTAGCCCATCTATATTTAACGCTTTTCGACTAATGAAATGCTCTATTCTACCTTTGATTTGGGGCGGGCATCCATTCTGATTGGGGCAGAAATGACGCGCTTCGCCATCTGGTCTAATAAGCGGAGTTCCACATTCGGGGCATTTCTCGGGAAAAACTAGCGGAACGCTGAATAATGTTCGCTGTGAATTATCTACACCAACTATTTTAGGAATTATCTCTCCACCCTTCTCAACGAAAACAGAATCACCAATCCTAATATCGAGCAACTCAACCTGATCGGCATTATGAAGCGATGCGCGTTTAACCACTGTTCCTGCTAACTTTACAGGCTTTAGATTTGCTACAGGAGTAATGGCTCCTGTACGGCCAACCTGAAAATCGACCGATAAAAGTGTTGTAGAAACACGCTCGGGCTTAAACTTAAAAGCAATAGCCCATCGTGGAGTTTTGGCCGTTAAACCCAGCATATTTTGATATTGATAGGAATTAATTTTGATTACCACACCATCGGTATCGAACGGAAGTTTCTTCCGTGCGCCATCCCAATGATGAACATAGTCTATCACCTGATTTGAATCGGCGCAAAGTTTAATATGCTCCGATATCTTAAATCCCCACTGCTTTGCAGCCATCAAGTTGTGGTAGTGGTTATCGAAAGGTAAATTATCGCCCAAAACATAGTATAAAAAGCAATCTAACTTCCGCTTAGCAACTATTGCAGAATTCAACAACTTTAAAGTTCCTGATGCTGCATTACGAGGATTTGCAAAAGGTGTGTCGCCATTCTCCTCGCGTTCCCTATTCAACTCTTCAAAAACATTACGGGGCATTATAATTTCTCCTCGAATTTCAAAATCATCGGGGTAATTATTGCCATGCAGAACGAGTGGAATCGACTTAATTGTGCGAACATTCGCAGTAACATCATCGCCCACCGTACCATCGCCACGCGTTACCGCTTGCACTAACTGGCCATTTCGATAGGTTAAACCAATAGCTACACCATCGAACTTTAACTCGCAAACATACTCAGGCTTTGCATTTAACGATTTAACAACACGCTCCTCAAAATCCAAAACTTCACCCTCGGTATAAGTATTGGCCAAAGAGAGCATTTGGTAGCGATGTCTTACCTGCACAAATTCAGACGAAATATCGCTTCCAACCCTTTTGGTTGGAGAATTAGGATCTTCAAACTCAGGGTATTCCAGTTCTAAATCAGCCAACTGCTTTAATAACTTGTCAAAATCAAAATCGCTGATCTCGGGCTTGGAGAGTACGTAGTAAAGATAATTATGTTTATTTAACTCGTCTCTTAAAGCTTGTATTTGCTGATGAGCCTGCTCGTGTTCCATTTCCAATAAATTTTTTATAAAGATAGAAAAAACTACATAATCCTTAAATGGTCTATAAACGTTATGGAATAGCCAATCTGTAGAAATATTTTTATCTTTACGAAAATACTCTTCAGATGAACCAAATACAGCAAAAAGATAAAAACCTAGTTTTAAATCGTTATAGGTCGTTGCTCCGATCCATTAAAGGGGTAGTAACAAAGGAAAATCAGCAACTAATTACTGATGCATTTAAACTTTCAGCTGAGTTAAACAGTAACATTAAACGCGATTCTGGAGAACCCTACATTTTACATCTGACAGATGTAGCCAGAATTTGCATTGATGAAATCGGACTGGGAACATCTTCGGCTATAGCCGCATTGCTGCACGAATCTGTTGAGCGCAACCAACTTACAAAAATTGAGATAGAAAAACGGTTCGGTGCAAAAGTTTCCAGTATAGTGGATAGCTTCACCCGAATTTCAGGGCTTGATCCTAAAGATCCGAAAACCCAATCGGAACATTTTCGGCAACTAATAATCAGCCTATCGAACGATCCTAGAGCTATTCTAATAAAACTGGCCGATAGGCTGGAGACCATGCGCTCGCTTAGCTATTCGGATAAAGAAATACAGCTAAAACGATCGTGGGAGACATTCCATCTATACGCACCACTGGCCCACCGATTAGGCTTGTACAAACTAAAATCAGAAATGGAAGATCTTGCCATGAAGTATATCCATGCCAAGGAGTACAAGCAAATCATCAAAAAATTAAAAGAAACCACAGCAACCCGCAATAAGTACATCAAGGAGTTTATAGCTCCATTTGAACAAGAATTAAAGAATCGTGGTTTTGAGTGCGAAATTAAAGGTCGAACCAAATCGGTTTATTCCATTTTTAGGAAAATGCAGAATCAACAGGTTGATTTTGAGGATGTGCACGACATTTTTGCCATTCGTGTTATACTAAATTCAAAATTAGAGATGGAAAAGTCCGATTGCTGGCAAGTATACTCAATAATCACCGATAAGTACACGCCCAATACAGAACGGCTAAGAGATTGGATTTCGGCACCCAAAAGTTCAGGCTATGAATCATTGCATACCACAGTACTAGGTCCAGAGAGCAAATGGGTTGAAGTACAAATTCGCACAAGTCGTATGGACGAAATCGCAGAGAAAGGTCTTGCCGCACACTGGAAATATAAAGGTATAAAACAAGAGATGGGCGTTGACGACTGGGTTGCTCGAGTTCGTGAAATGCTTGAATCTACTAATGCTACACCAGAAGATAGGGTAGAAAAACTCCAACTAGATTTACAGGAACGTGATATATACGTATTTACACCAAAGGGCGATATCCGCAGATTAAGAGCAAATTCAACAGTACTCGATTTCGCATTTGATATTCATTCCGATCTTGGGGCGCAGTGTACAGGAGCCATCGTCAATGGAAAAAATGTTACCATAAAGCAAAAATTACAAAATGGTGATATCATCGAGATATTAACCTCGAAGAAGCAAAGTCCCAAAAAGGACTGGCTATCGATTGTAATTACGTCCAAAGCAAAAACCAGAATAAAACAGCAACTCCGCGATATTGAGAATAAGGAAATACTTGAAGGAAAAGAGGTCTTGTATAGAAGATTCAAGAACTGGAAGATTGAGAACCCCGATGAAGCTTTACTGAAAATCCAGAAGCATCTAAAACTCAAGAAATCTACCGATATATTCATTAGAGTTTCCGAAGGTAAAATCGATCTATCTGTTTTAAAAAGCCTTGTAACATCTGAGGATATTGAAAGTACAACTTCCAAAAACGAGGTATCGAAGGTAAATATTACCAAACCAGAATCGGCCAAGGAGCAAACTAGCACCGACTTTCTAGTCATCGACGAGAAACTAGTAAACATTGATTACAAACTAGCCAAGTGCTGTAATCCTATTTTTGGAGATGATATATTTGGCTTTGTAACTGTAAGCGAAGGCATAAAGATACATCGTACAACGTGCCCCAACGCAAATCAACTCCACAATCGATGGGGATATAGAGTTGTAAAAGCCAAATGGAAAGGATCATCCAAAGCAGGAGCATTTCAGTCTACAATAAAAATTACTGGCTCCGATGAATTGGGAATGCTAAACAGAATCTCTGAGGTAATAAGTAAAGATCTAAAAGTAAATATGCGTAACCTTGCTATTAACTCTAAGAACGGATTATTTGAAGGAATAATTCAACTATACGTGGAGGACACAAAGCATCTGGAAACGCTTTTATACAGATTAAGTAAAATACAAGGAGTACATAAAGCGGTTCGGGTTAAGTAAAAAAGTTGATCGCTGATAGAAATTTTTTTTGAAATAAAACTTGTTACGAGGAACAAAACGTAAAACAATGTCAAACTAAATACTGTTAAAACGTTGGTAATAAAAGTTAAAGTATTGTGTTTTAATTAATCGATTACTATTTTTGAGTTAATAAAATGATTGGACTTATGATAAAAAGATCATTGTTATTCATCATGTTAGGATTAGGTGGTTTATCATCTTCCGCCCAACTAGTACAGGATTTATACAAAATCTATGATCCTATTTATAACAGTACATCAAACTACGATTCTTCTGCTATTATATCCCCGTTTGGCGTAATAAAGCCAGGCGTAAACTATAGTTTATCGATGGGAACAGGGTACTCATCTTTTGGAAAGGGTACTGGAATATCGGGGTCGTACATCGCGCCCAGTGTATCCTACTCTCCTAACGCAAAATTACAGGTAATTGCAGGAGTTAGCCTTTCGAGGACAAACATGCATGGTTTCGACACGCCAAAAGGTTTTAACGGTAATCAACTCCAAACTTCAGCAAACCCTTACCAAGCATGGGCTTATTCTCAATACAATTTCAGCAACAGATTTAGTGTTTACGCAATGGGAGCTGTATCGCAAAATCAATCCTACTTTTCGGCATATTCAAATAGCCTAGGAACATACAACAGCCAAATGTTTGGTGTAGGTTTTAACTACAAAATCAGCAGTAAGGCAAGTATTGGTGCAAGCTTTAACTTTGTAAAAGCAAATTCGCTTCAGAATCCATTTAGTGCATTTAACAACAACTTATTTAACTATTAAAACACAATTTCTACATAAACAAAAAGGGGCTAAAAGCCCCTTTAATCATTTGCACTAAGTATTTTTAATTGTCTAAAGACTACTTTTTCAATCCGCTCCTCCTCAACAAAGCATCTATAGTTGGTTCTTGTCCACGGAATCTCTTGTACAACTCCATAGGATGCTCGCTTCCGCCTTTAGATAGAATGTTATCGCGGAACGATTGCGCGGTTGCCTTATCGAAAATGCCATGCTGTTTAAATACGTCAAAAGCATCAGCATCCAAAACTTCAGCCCATTTATATCCGTAATAGCCAGCAGCATAGCCCCCATCAAAAATGTGACTAAAGCCTACACTTTGGTTTGTTCCTTTCACTGCAGGTAGAATATCTAACTGATTAATTGCCATTTTTTCGAACTCATCAACCGTCATATTTACATCTTTATCGATACTATGCCAAGCCATATCGAGAACACCAAAGGTAACTTGCCTAATTGAGTAATAACCAGCTTGGAAATTTCTACTATCAACTATCTTTTGTACCAATTCCTGAGGGATTTTCTCACCTGTCTTATAGTTTACAGCAAACAAATCTAGATAGTCTTTCTCTAAAGCCCAGTTTTCAAAAATCTGTGAAGGTAACTCAACAAAATCGCGGTAAACACTAGTTCCACTCAACGAAGAATAGGTACACTCGGTTAGCATACCGTGTAATGCATGACCAAACTCATGAAGAAATGTAGTAACCTCATCAAAAGTTAATAAGGAGGGTTCTTTATCGGTAGGCTTTGTAAAGTTGGTTACAATTGAAATAAACGGACGAACATCGTCATTTCCTTTCTTGTACTGGGAGCGGAATGATGTCATCCAAGCACCACCACTTTTCCCTGGACGTGGGAAAAAGTCAAGGTATAAAATTGCCTGAAATTTTCCTGCAGCATCGTAAACCTCGTAAGCTTTAACATCGGGATGGTAAACTGGAATGGATGCATTAGGTTTATAAGTTAAGCCGTAAAGTTTGTTCGATAGCAAGAATACTCCATCAATAACTTTTTCGAGCTGGAAATACGGTTTAACCTCTTCCTCGTTGTAACTATACTTGTTGTTTTTTAACTTCTCGGAATAATATGCCCAATCCCAACGTTCGAGAGTGCCGTTAAAACCTTGCTGTGCTGCAAAAGCCTTTAATTCTTCAACCTCGCTTTTAGCCGCAGGCATAGATGCATCTATTAATTGCTGTAAAAATTGATTAACCTTTTGAGGGTTCTCGGCCATGCGCTCCTGCAATACCATGGTGGCATAATTAGAATAGCCAAGAAGATTTGCCAATTTTAATCTTAAGTCGGCAATTCGAATAGCAATTTTCTGGTTGTCATACTTATTCCCCTTAAAGCATCGATTGCCATAAGCCATATACAGTTCCTTACGCAACTCTCTATTATCAGCATATTTCATGAATGGGCCATACATAGGGTAGTCTAGAGTAATAACCCATCCTTCCATACCCTTTTCCTTAGCGGTATATGCAGCTGCATCTTTTAAACTTTGGGGTAGTCCTGCTAAATCTTTTTCATCCTTTATATTTAAAGTGTACTCGTTTGTCTCGGCAAGCAAATTCTCGCTAAACTGCAAACTTAGATCCGCCAGTTCCTTACTAATCTCACGGAATTTATCCTTATCGCCATCAACTAAATTTGCTCCATTCCGAACAAAACCCTTATAAGAGTTATCAAGTAATGTTCTCTGTTCTGCAGTTAAACTCAATGAATCGCGCATATTCCAAACATGTTTAACCCTCTGGAATAACTTTGGATTCAAATTGATATCGTTACTAAAATCGGTTAACTTCGGTGAAACCTCACGCACTATTCTTTGTAACGCGGTATCGGTTTCTGCTCCATTTAGATTGAATAGAATGTTAGAAACCATACTTAACCTACGACCACTTGCGTCAAGGGCTGCAATAGTATTCTCGAAGGTCGGTTCTTCGGTGCTATTAATAATTTTTTCCACTTCACCTTTTGCCTCAGCAATTGCAGAATCAATTGCTGGCGCATAGTGCTCATGCTTAATTTTATCGAACGGAGGAGTTTGAAATGGTGTATTGAACTCCGCCAACAATGGGTTGCCAATCTCCTTTTTCTGATTGCACGACACTACTGATAGTACAATAATCATCGCAGTAATTGTTTTACGAAAATTTGTCATTTTTTAATGATTTTAAAGAAGCAACAAAAGTAATTGCTTTATTGTTTATAGAAAATCTGTTAATGTTAAAACTATATTGCATTCAGACCTTACTTTTCAGAGAAGGTTTAACTACTCAATATCGGCTATTCGAGATGAAATTGTTCCGAGCATTCTATTTAACTCCATCAGCTCAATAGGTTTTAAATCTTTTAAGGATGAAGAAACCACCTCTCGGATAATTTCCTCGGCCTTAACCTTAAACTCGAAAGCAAATTTGGTAGATAAGATCAGTTCGGATCGTTTATTGCTTGGATTATTAACCCTTCGAATTAAATCGAGTCGTTCCATACATCCCAGCGAACGGGATATTGAAGCCCGATCTCTGCCTGTTACATCCGCCAGCATTGCACTTGAAATGGGTTCGTTATTGATTATCGTATTTAAAATATACCAATAATCAGCTGTAAATTCTTCCTTATACTCATCGGTCAGCCTCCGGGTAATTTCGCTCCTTATTGAAATTGCCGAACGGTAGAGGTTGTATGGTAGGTTTAGAATTTCGTTGTCAAAATCATTCATCGATATTGTATTGGAGTTAATCGATTTATTAACCAAGACAAAGATAGAACATTAGTTTTTATCCGCTAAATGTATATTTTTATGGTGATAAAATTTCATAGTATGGCAATTGCTAAATTTAAAGTTCTGATTTTCATTTCGTGTGCAATAATTCTCGCAACGGGCTGCAGTAAATCTCCTGAATTTGGAGTATCGAGGGAACTTGCCACCGAACGTAAGAATAACCTCTCCAATATTGAGTATGCAATATACCTGTCCGTGCCTTCATCCAAAAGCGATTCAGTTCCCGGAAGAGTCGAAATGAACTTTGAGCTAAAGGAACGGCAACGAGTTATTGTTGATTATAGACTAAGTGACTCAAGCCTACTATCTATAACTATAAATAGCAGAGTTTTTTCCACTAAACCAGAGAATGGACACATCGTAATACCGGCAAGATTTTTATGCCAAGGTGCGAATAAAGTTGACATTGACTTTTATGCAGGCAAGGCATCGCTGAATCGAAAAGATGATTTTATGTACAGTTTACTCGTCCCAGATAGAGCCTCAACAGTATTTCCATGCTTCGATCAGCCCGATCTAAAAGCATGCTTCGATCTCACCATCGAAGTGCCCAAAACATGGATTGCTGTAACTAACTCTGCAACGGCTAACTCAATGGAAACCGATACCTCCAAAATTTTCATGTTCGATAAAACTAAACCAATCAGCACATACCTATTTGCTTTTGCTGCAGGAAAATTCGACACTTTAAGCAGAACTGAAAACGGAAGAAAAATAATTCTATACCATCGCGAAAGTGATTCTAAAAAAGTTGAGCGTAACCTTGATGCAATCTTCTCAAGCCATTTTCACGCTTTAAACTGGCTCGAGAACTATACAGGAATTGTTTATCCTTTCGAAAAATTAGATATAGTGCTAATCCCCGATTTCCAGTACAGTGGAATGGAACATCCTGGTGCAATTTTCTACCGCGATTCAAAGTTATTCCTTGATGAAAATCCATCGGAAAACCAAAGGCTGAACCAGGCAAACCTAATTGCTCACGAAGTTTCGCATCAGTGGTTTGGGAATTTAGTGACTATGTGCTGGTTCAACGATGTGTGGATGAAGGAAGTTTTCGCAGGCTTAATGGCCGACAAAATAGTCAACCCGCAATTTCCTCAAATCAACCACCAGCTAGCATTTCTTTTATCGCATTACCCAAAAGCCTACTCTGTTGATAGAACAAAAGGTAGCAATCCAATTCAGCAAAATCTTGATAATTTACTTCTAGCAGGAACACTTTATGGCGATATTATATACCACAAAGCCCCCATCGCCATGATGCAACTAGAGCAAACCATTGGGCCTGATTTATTCCAACAGGGCATACAGAATTATCTGAATACATACAAAATGGGCAATGCCAACTGGGATCAATTAATTGGGATATTGGACACATTAACTCCCCTTGACTTAAAATCTTGGAGTAAATCGTGGATAGAGCAAGCCGAGATGCCAACCATCACTGCAACCCAAATTAACCATAAAAACGAAGGGCATCATGTTGAACTCCGTCAAAAAACAAAAAATCTTTTTATTCCAATGGTCTACAACATTTCACTTTACAATGAAAAGAAAACCAAAATCGAACTAAAAGTTGACCAGAACAAGCCACTGGTAGAAGTTTTTGAGAATCCTGACGTTGAATTTACCACTAGTTCCTTACAACCTAATTCTGATGGACTTGGTTATGGTTTATTTATCCCGGATTCCACATCATTAATCATGCTATTCAACACCAGTAATTATATCGAAAACGCTGTGTCAAGGGCTTCAAATTTAGTCTCCATGCATGAACTATTTCTGAGCAGAATGTTAAAGTGTGAGCCCTACTTCAAATTTCTACTGGCATCCTTAACTAGGGAAAAAGAGCCCCAAACTCGAAACTATATACTTGGAAATATAGAGATGCTCTGGTGGCAATTCATGAGTGAAAACGAAAGGCTTAATCAATCGCAATCGCTGGAATTTACGCTATACAAACTCTTCAATTCAAAAAAGATTTCGGCCGATGAACGTAAACCCATTTTTCAAACCTACAGCAAGGTGGCAATAAGCAACGAATCCGTTGAGAGTTTGGTTGATTACTGGAGTGGCAAGAACAAGATTGATGAAATTACCCTGAGTGAACAGGATTTCACCAATTTGGCCTACGAAATTGCCGTTAGGGGAGTTCACGAATCGGACAGCATTCTTGATATCCAGCAACAGCGAATAGCAAATCCCGACAGGCTAGCAAAATTCCGATTTATTAAACGGGCTGTAAGTAGCGATGAAGCTGTCCGCGATGATTTTTTCCACAGCTTATTCAATGCAGAAAATAGGCGACCCGAACCTTGGGTTTCGGAAGCGCTGAAGTATTTCAACCATCCTTTACGCTCATCCTATTCAATTCATTATCTTACCGCATCGCTCGATTTATTACCCGAAATACAGCAAACTGGCGATATATTCTTCCCCAAAATTTGGCTCGATGCTATTTTGTGGGGACATCAAAGCCCTCAGTCTGCAAAAATTGTATTAGATTGGTTAAATATCCATCCGGATGTATCGGACAATTTAAAGAATAAACTAAAACAATCTGCTGATTTACTATTTAGAGCAAGCGATATACATTAAAAAAGAAAAAGCACCATTTGGGTGCTTTTTCTTACTATATGTATATATTTCTAGTCAACAAATTGTTTTGCATAGTACTTAGCAGTAAGTTTCTCGCCCGTTGCCCGTTCAATCATATCGTTCCATTCATATAAACAGCCAGGCTTAAATACTTTCTCCTCTAAATATGATCCAACCTCAGGTTTATTAACAAAACTAACGGTGGAAATATCGCTATTTTTTAGAATATTGTTAGCAATGTAGTAATTCAATTGCGAAGCAAGCATCTCGCCCATCAAGTAATTATGGTAGTAGCAAGGATATAGAGCTACGTGAACCTTTGTTGCCCAATCGGGTTCATTCCTATCGGTAGGCTTTTTCAACATTTGGTATTTCTCAACCAATTGCCACCACAATGCGTTCAAATCCTGATCGGGGTTAGCATACATCTCCTTCTCGAATCGGTACATTACCTGAGCCCAACGGCTAAATGTCAATTGTTCTAAGCGCAACGATTTAAAGCAATCACCTTCAATCTCAGCTTTTTGCTCTGGAGTTATAATTCCCATATCGAGCATCCATTGTGGGTTACTTGCCAAACGTCCCATTATCATTGCAATTGCCTCGGTTGTAAAACTGTGAGCTGCATCACGGAGAATATAAGGTTTCTCCATATCGTTGAATTTTGAATACACCCCATGACCAAATTCATGAAGCATTGTATTCATCCAACTATACGAAGGCTTTACGTTACAGAGCGCACGAACATCACCAGCCCTATCAATATCGGTACAGTACGCATGCTGGTTCTTGCCAGGTTTCTCGAACAGGTCGGAATGAGCAATGATATCGTCAACGCTAAGGTTAATTCCATTATAGAATTTTGCAGTTAAAGCCACCAAATCCTGATTTACGTAAAACTTATCTAAATCTACACTGTAAATCTTTGGAGCTTCCTGAAAATAACGATTCTGATAATGCCAAGGCATCAACTTATCTGCAGCTATTTTATAGCGTTTCGACAAGTAAGTATCTATATCATTCTTTAGCTGAGCAAAAGCACCGCTAGTTAAACTATCCAATTCGTTGAAAAGAGCGAGAATAACCTCAGGATTTTGTTCGGACAAAGTCATGTTCATGGCATGGTAGTTCTCATAACCTAACTTCTGCGCAATTTGATTACGCACTTTTACCAATGCTATAACATCTTCGGCAACCTCACGTCCAATCATCTTATGAGCCTTCCATGCCTGCTCTAATTCTTTACTATTCGTAGATGTTGCCAAAATTCCCTCAATTTCATTATCTGTAAGCATTTTTTCACCTACCTGAGCACGGAAGTTTGAGTATTTTTTCTCTAGGTTTGCCTCCATTTTAATTTTCTGCTCAAGCAACTGAGGATCAACCTGATTTCTCAAGAACATGGGGTAATACAACTCCATCTGACGTTTCAGAACAGAATCCTTAACCAAACCCGATTCGCGAATTTCTTTCAATTCTGAAAATAGCAACGAATCAGCATAGATTTTAACAAGTTTAATCTGGGCTTCTTCCGAACGGGTATAATCTTCAGTTTTTCCCGATATAGATGCATCCCAAGATGCAATTGCAGCCTCTTTCGAAAGCGGGACAATTTGTTGTTCCAGCTTTGCGATATAATCGGCCAAACGCTTTTCCATTTTTTCCTGTTTTGATGCACAAGATACTAATACGGCAGCCCCTAGCAATAAGGAAACCGTAAACGATAGTAGTTTATTCATAGGTTTATTTAGTTTTAAATTACCTCAAAATTAAAAAGCTTTGCCGATATTGCTAAAATAAAATTCCGAATATTTATACTTCTGCAAATGCTTTTTATATATTTTCGAATACCATATAACTTTACTTAAAATATAAAACCGCTTTATAAAGTATGAAAAATATTGTGGAAATACTCCGCAAGGAATTAGAGAATATTTCAAGCGAAGAAGTTAGATCAAGCGGTCAAAAATTCTTCAAAGAAGAAATTTCGTCGTACGGAGTAAAATCCGCCGATGTGGCACGAATTGGCAAAATTCATTTTGAATCTATCGCAGGTTTATCAAAAAAAGAAGTCTTTGATATCTGCGAAAAACTTTGGCAATCGGGAAACCTTGAGGAATCGTTTATTGCCTGCAATTGGTCATACAACCTTCATAAAAAGTTTGAAATTGAAGATTTCAAAGTATTTGAACTATGGGTTAATAGATATGTTAACAATTGGGCCTCGTGCGACACGCTCTGTAACCATACCGTTGGTGAAATTGTAGAGATGCACCCACAGCTAATAAACGGGCTAAAGGAATGGACAAAATCTGAAAACCGCTGGGTAAAGCGTGCGGCAGCAGTTTCGCTAATTATTCCAGCCCGCAAAGGATTATTCCTCAACGACATTTTTGAAATTGCCAACGCCCTTTTAGTGGACAAGGATGATATGGTTCAAAAGGGATATGGATGGATGCTAAAAGCAGCAAGTCAGGCTTACCAAAACGAAGTGTTCCAATTTGTTATGTCAAAAAAAACCATAATGCCCCGCACGGCGTTGCGCTACGCCATTGAAAAAATGCCAAAAGAACTGAAAGCATTGGCCATGGAAAAATAATTAAGCATAAAATTTGATCAACCTGTAAAAATTGATCCATCGGATAATTTTTCTTTCAACGAAAAATTACTCTCGAATGAAATATAAATCATCTTTTTATATGGGATTAATCAATTATGCCCTTAACATGCTTTTTATTTATTGTTTTAACTTGCAATAAACAATAAATTAGAAACTTATGAAATCAATAACAAAATATGTAATTTTTGTATCCATTGGCTGCCTATGGTCTTTGGCTGTAAAAGCCCAAGAACCCGAAAAGCCCAAAGTCGAAATCAAACCTTACGGTTATGTGGCATACGAATTACTATTTGATACTTATAAATCACTCGACTCAAGAGATGGAGAGCTGTACTTTTATCCTCTAAAGGAGCAACTCGATAAAAATGGTAAAAACATAAATGAAAGGAACCAGCTGCAAATGCTCAGCATTTCCACACGACTTGGCGGAAAAATTAGTGGTCCCAATGTTCTCGGTGCAAAAATGTCGGGAATGGTAGAAGCAGACTTCTATGCTACAAGCAACGACTACATATACCTACTAAGGATTAGGCATGCCATGATAAATTTAAAATGGCAATCCTCTGAATTAATGATGGGGCATTATTGGCATCCAGTTATTGTGAACGAGGTTATTCCTTCATGTGTATCCTTTGGAGGCGGAGCACCATTCCATTCATTAAACCGTTCACCACAAATTCGATATACATATTACCCATCCGAAATAATAAGACTATCGGCAACAGCATTAGCTCAGGGATACCATAGATCCACTGGGCCTACCGATGCTCAACGCAATTCTGGAAAACCAGAATTAATGGCTCAGCTAACAGTAGGCAACAGAAAAACTTTTCTGATTGGCGCTTCGGCGGGTTACAAATGGCTAACTCCAAGGCTTGTAACCAGCGATACAATTAAAACCGATGAAACAATCGGTCAATATTTACTAAGTGCCTTCGTTATGGGCAAAATTGGAACAACAGTAATTAAATCGGAAGTGGTATATGGCGAAAATCTAACACATTTACAGATGATTGGGGGCTACGGCATGAAAAAAACGGCAACTGTTGTGGACGATTATGAATACACCAATCTGATTACCTTAAGTTCGTGGTTAGATGTTCAGCATACAGCAGGGAAAATTGGAATAGGTGCTTTTATTGGATACTCAAAATTATATGGTGCTAACGATGATTACACCAGTCTTGAAATAAACAAAGTAAAATATTTCCGTAACGATGATCTAAACTATATTTACAGAATTGCACCCCGCATAACATACAAGGAAGAAAACTTTACACTTGGCCTTGAATACATGCTCACAGCGGCAATTTATGGAAAAGATTGGAATTCAAAACATGAAGTAACCTCATCAATGGATCCAGTTTATAACAATCGTATATTATTCATGGCAAAATATGAATTCTAGGTGAATTAAAACCTAAACAAAAGGCATCGAGTAATTTCGATGCTTTTTGTATTTTTTAAAACTCCTTTTCTCCTAAAAAATCATCTTTACAGAATTGATTGCATAACTTTGCACATCAAATTTGAGCCATGAAATTGATTACCAGGAAAATATTAAAATACACGTTCGTTTCCCTTATCGTTTTAATAATCCTAGGATTTTCACTTAAAGGAATTATAGCACGTGCATTCTTCGATTATGAAACTAAAAAACTAAGCAAAAACTACCATATTGAGGTTTCTGCCGAAGAACTAAAATTTAAAGGTATTCGCACTCTAAGTTTCAAAGGATTAACAGTAGCCTCCGAGGAAAAGGACACCATTGCTTTCTTTAACGCTATTGAAACTGAACTTGGCATAGCAAATTTACTTTCACTAAAAATTAATCCGCTTGAAGTTAAGATAGATAACTCAACCATTAAAATTCAAAATATTTTAAAATACTATAATTCATTTTCAAAAGTCGGCAAGCAAGTTTCAAGTTTACCTGAGTATTCTGAAAGTAGGTCTATTACTCGAATCAACAATATTATTCGAAAATTCTTTGGTCTTTCAACTGCCCGGTTTAGTATTCACAGCCTTGCTATTAACTATAAAGATTCGTCATACGCTGGGTCATTGCTTATCCAGAAATGGAAGTACACAGGCAATCGTTTTAAGGCGAATGTTGATTTTATTGATAGCACAGGGCTCTATAAACTGGATATTGATGGTATAGCCAGCAAAAAAAACAACTCGTTGTCTATAGCCATTAAGGGAATAAATGGGCAAGCAAAAATTCCTTTTATTGAACCCATTCTGGGCATATCATCCTATATAGATTCATCAAAATTGGAACTACAAGCCAAAGATCTTTCCAATAATCATATTTCGCTGGTACTAAATGCCCGAGTAAACAATTTGCAATTACTGGGACAAAGAATTGCCGAAACTCCTGTAAAAATAGATAGCGCATCGTCACATATACTAGTTAACCTTACTCCTCATGCCTACAGCATTGACACCCTGTCGACAATTAAACTTAATAAACTAGAAGCAAACATAGGAGCTAGCTATAGTACCTACCCTGATTCGTTGATTAGCATCAACCTCAAAACCATAGAAAATTCGTGGCAGGAATTGATTGAATCGTTACCACAAGGGCTATTTCATAATCTATCGGGAATAAAGGTTGTAGGAAAATATCAATATAGCCTAAACATTAATATCAACCCCAATAGAATAGATAGCCTTACTATTGAGCCCAAACTAAAGTCTAAAGGATTCTACATAGATTCCTACGGAAATGCCAACTTTACCGAATTAAACGACACATTTACCTACAAAGTATATTTAGAAGGGATTTTCATCCGCTCCATTTTTATAGGAAAGGCCAACAAAAACTTTACACCGCTAGAGAATATATCGCCCTATCTACGCTGGGCTGTAATTACTAGCGAGGATGGAGGCTTTTACAACCATCGCGGTTTTGATTTGGATGGAATCCAGTATGCAATGGCATGCAACATTAAAGAAAGACGATTCGCAAGAGGCGGAAGCACAATATCACAACAACTGATAAAAAACCTATACCTCAACAAGAATAAGAATATAACAAGAAAGTTTGAGGAATTCTTGATTGTATGGATGATTGAAAATGGAGGGATTGTTAGCAAAGACAGAATGCTGGAGATATACCTGAACATTATTGAATGGGGTCCAAATATTTACGGAGTAAAAGAAGCCAGCAACTACTATTTTAAGAAGGATCCCAATGCACTCACTCTTCAGGAAGCACTATTCCTTGCGTATATAATTCCTCGTCCCACTAAGTTTAAATATGTTTTCGAGGATGAAAGCCATCTAAAGCCTTTCATGATAAACAATTTCGATTTTGTATCGCAAAAAATGCTGGAAAAAGGCTACATCACTTCAGAGGACTATAGTTCAATTCATGAAAGTGAAGAATTTAAACTGAAAGGAGAAGCCTTGAACATCATAAAAAAAGATACTTTTAAAATGGACTCCACTCAAATGGTTGACTTTGCCGAGTAATTTTACTATTTACTTTTGCACTATAATTTCGTAATTTAGTAGAACGAACCAACTAATACATTACTTATGAATACTCAAGCAACAAAGAACATTGAAGCGGTAGCCGAGAGTATCCAATGGTTTGGTCAGTCCGCTGTAAAAATCCAGAATTGTGGAAAAACCATCTATATAGACCCTTTTAAACTAAAACAACCCGATAAGGCAGACCTAATCCTAATCACACACTCACATTTCGATCATTTCTCTCCTGATGATATAAAAATGATCGTGTCTGCTGACTCCTGGATCTTTTGCCCCTCGGAATTAGTATCACAAACCGAAGTTTTTGGCGCAGCCAAGGTTATTCCCGTAAAACCAGGATACGAAACGGAGTGGAAGGGTATCAATATAAAAACCATTCCAATGTATAATCTCATAAAAAAGGATAAACATCCAAAAGAAAAAGGCTGGGTTGGTTACATGCTAAACCTTTGCCATGTTTGGCTCTACCATACGGGCGATACAGAAAGAATCCCTGAAATGAAGAACATTAAGTGCGATATTATGATGCTACCTCTTGGTCAAACCTACACCATGAACTCGCTTGAAGAAGCAACTAATGCTGTTTACGACACTGGAGCATCCATTGCAATTCCTATGCATTATGGAATGTACGAAGGAAGTATGGAGGATGCCATTAAATTCAAGGAATTGCTGAAGAACAAAGTTGAAGTAATTATACTACCTCATAACTAAGAAATACAACCATCAATCAATACACTCCACAAAGTCGAGTTTCCACTTATCTATATTGAGTGCGGTTAGGTAGCCTGTACCAGGAAGTTGGCCTTTGTAAACACAACCCGCATCAATCCCAATCAAACGGTTCTCCCTCAGCATTACGTCCCTAATTATAAAATCAATAGGCGTTGGTGTATGACCATGAATAATTGTGTATCCGGGCATAAAATCGGACGGTACTTGAGCAGGACGGTTCCAGAGCATTGCATCGGTATCAGCAAAAGGATTCATAGAATGGTAGTTTATCCCACCATGAACTAGAATGAACTTGTCATCAACTATTAAGTGAGATTTTAACGATTGGAAAAAAAACAAATGCTTAGGTGGAATGCTTTCGTAAATATTCAATCTATATTTTGACTTAATACCATAACTCTTTAAAGTGCTCTGGCCAGAGTTTATCATCCAAAGATTTAAATCGGATTTGCTCATGAATGAGTTAAGCATCATATGCTCATGGTTTCCCAATAGACCTTCAATGCCAATCCCCACATCCTTAAGACCCAAAATATAATCAATTACACCAGCACTATCGGGTCCCCGATCAATAAAATCGCCCAAAAAGTAAATGGTATCTGATGCCGTGATGTTAAGGCGATCCTCAACCAAACTTCGCAGCGTTTTGATGCAACCATGAATATCGGGGATAATATATGTCGACACAGCGAATACTTTTTATTAAAATTACGATTTCGTGCTATTTTTGCAAACAATAATCCAAGAAAAGTGTCGACTCCATCCATAATAAAGAAACTCGAAGGGAAAGTAAACCAAACACTATTCAACTATAACCTTATCAACAACGGCGATAAAGTTATGGTGGGGCTATCTGGCGGCAAGGATAGTTACGCCCTACTCGATTTGCTTATTAGTAGACGTAGGGTTTTACCCATCGACTTTGAACTACACGCATGCCATGTAATGGCTACCGATATGGATTACAGGGCCGATGTTGGCTTTATGCAACAATTTTGCTCGGAAAACCAAGTTACATTTCACCTTCGGGAGATAACCGTTGAGTATAACCCATCAGATCGAAAACCGGCCTGTTTCATCTGTAGCTGGAAACGACGTAAAATGCTTTTTACTACCACACGAGAGTTTGGCTGCAATAAACTGGCACTAGGGCATCATTTGGATGATGCCATCGAGACACTGCTGATGAATATGATTAATCACTCATCAATCAGTTCCTTGCCGCCAATACTATCGATGTTTGATGGCGATATTAACCTTATTCGGCCACTGTCTATTTGCCTTGATAGAGAACTAGAATTATACGCTTCCGTAAAAGAATTTCCATGCGAAATAAAAAAATGTATTTATGAGAAGGACACACATCGAGAATCGATCCGCCAAATAATTGCAGAAATGGAAAAGATAAACCGCGATGCCCGAAAAAATATCTACACATCTATGCAAAATATCTTTGATGAATATATTGTTAAAAAACCTGATTTAATATCTAAATAATAAAAACAAATATTTCATAATCAAAATATTATACATAACTTAGTATGAGTAATTTAAAAACTACAGTTATGACAAATAGCGAAAACTGCCCCAAATTAGGGAAATGCCCTATATACATTAACAATGTATTCTTCAACCCCAAAGCAGGCGAAACCTATCGTAAGCTGTACTGTAATGCAGGATTTGCAATTTATTCAACCTGCAAACGCTATATAGTATCGGAGAAAACAGGGAAACCTGTTCCTGAATCCGTAATGCCAAACTCCGCTTTATCCGTAGACGAAATAATAAGTAAAATGTAACTTAAGGTTTGATTAATTAATTGAAAAAAACCTCGTTAGTTAGTCTTAGGGCATGTTTTGCTATTGACATTAAATGAAAAATGGCTTAACTTGATACAAAAAAAGACATGACAACTGTAGCAAAAATAATTGAAACCAGAGGAGTAATGATGAAAGAGGAGAAGGTACAATCCCTTTCCGAAAAAATCTTCTCAAACTCTATGGTTCTAGAAAATTATGAACCCTACCCTGGATATTACGGAAAAAACATTCCTAACGATGTAATACCCCGCTCAATTTTTCTGATACTTGTTAGGGAATACGAGCACATGTTCCTTGCCAGAACCCTGCAGAAAATAAGCCGTGCTATAAACCATAAATGCAATGGAACC
This sequence comes from Tenuifilaceae bacterium CYCD, assembly GCA_036322835.1. Lineage (NCBI taxonomy): Bacteria > Pseudomonadati > Bacteroidota > Bacteroidia > Bacteroidales > Tenuifilaceae > Tenuifilaceae bacterium CYCD. The sequence continues at coordinate 3,399,804 of AP027304.1, forward strand.
TATGGTTATCTGGATATCGGTGAGCATCGTTATTATTGTATCAGAATAAAGAATCTGAAATGCTTCGAAGAAATTCCCCTGTTACAGGAAAAATTAATTTCGCATGGAATCGACTTCCGAAGAAGTAAACCCATCAACGATGTAGCATTAATCACCATAGAAAAAACATTTCTTTTAGAACGGCATATTGAAGGTATATATTTCGACCTTGCTGGAGAACATAAAAACTACTTCGATATTCCAGCTCCACTTACGTGGGAGGAGTTTAAAGAGGTTACTAAATCTGTTAAAAATAACATCAGCAATAACTTTTTTGATGCGGCAATGGGTTACTTTTGGACAACCGAAGGCCCTCAGGATATGGTTAGAATCTATGACCAAAAAATTGATCTCGATAGAATAAAGGAAATACGAAGAGCCTACCTCAACGAAATTGAACGTAGAGGTTTAGTTTCGTTTTAAGGTTAGTACAGACTCCAGTCAATCGGCTCTTTACCCATAGCGGTAAGGAGCTGATTGGTTTTTGAGAAATGCTTGCAGCCAAAGAATCCGCGATGAACTGATAATGGCGATGGATGAGGCCCCAATAAAATATGATGTTTGGATTTATCGATTATTTGAGCCTTAGCCTGTGCATACGCCCCCCAGAGAATAAAAACTAACCCTGCCCTTTTCTCCGATAAGGCCATAATTGCCGCATCAGTAAAGTTTTCCCAACCTTGCCTCTGATGCGAACCCGCCTGATTTGCCCGAACAGTTAAGGTAGCATTTAAAAGTAACACGCCCTGCTTTGCCCATTTCTCCAAATTTCCATGGTTAGGAGTTGGAATGCCAAGATCATCGTTCAACTCCTTGAATATATTTATAAGCGATGGAGGCTTAGGAATGCCTACCGGAACCGAAAAGCACAACCCATGCGCTTGCCCCGGACCATGATAAGGATCCTGACCAAGAAGAACAACCTTAACATCATGGAATGGTGTAAGGTTAAAAGCCGAAAATATTTGCGAACCGGGAGGGTAAACCGAATAATGCTTTTTTTCTTCAACAAGGAATTCCTTTAATTTAACAAAATAATCTTTGCGGAACTCGTCCATTAAAACAGTTTTCCAACTTTCCTCAATCTGAGGGTTGACCTCCATGCTCATAATTTAAATCATTTAAAAGTTAAAAGTATTGATAATTTCCGAAAGAATACTTAAATTTCAATTGATGATTAAAATCAAACATTTTTTTTAACCAACCAATACAATAAACATTAAATTTGCAAATAACTAGACACTAAAGATATTGGCCATGAAAAATCTAGTAATCTCAAAAAGTAGGATTCGTAACTACCTTTCCGAAAAACTAGCAAAAAATATACTGAAATCAGATGAGGAGGATCTTATTCTAGTTTTAAGGTACAATGCACTAGGCGGCTTTGAGTTTTTATCGGACGATGATCTTTTTGAGAATTTTTCTGCATCGTTACCCGAAATGGACTTTGTTGAAATGGTCGGTTCAGATGATTCTCATATACATCTTGCGGTAAAATCTCAGCATCGCGATGAAGAAGACGCCATCTTAATTGATGTAAAGAGGACGCTACAGATAATTTAAACTAAAATAGCAATAAATGTAGACCCATCGCTGAACATTCTGCCGATGGGTTGTTTATATGTAGAAACAACATAAATTAATTTATATGAAGAATTTTGATTACTATAACCCAGTAAAAATCCTTTTTGGAGAGGGAAAAATTGAACAAATCTCAACCGAACTAAATCGTGGCAATAAAATCCTTCTAACCTATGGAGGGGGAAGCATCAAAAAAAATGGCACATACGATAAAGTGATTAAAGCACTAAGTTCCTTTCAGGTTATTGAATTTGGGGGAATTGAAGCAAATCCAAAGTACGAAACACTAATAAAAGCCGTTCAGATTGTAAAGGAACGAAAAATTGATTTTATTCTTGCAGTTGGAGGAGGCTCCGTAATTGATGGCACAAAATTTATTGCAGCGGCATCTCTTTACGAAGGTGCAGACCCGTGGGATATTCTTGTAAAAGGCGTAAAAATTGAAAAAGCAATTCCATTTGGGACTATACTAACCCTCCCCGCAACTGGTAGCGAAATGAACTCTGGTGCGGTTATTAGCCGATTATCAACAAAAGAAAAATATGCATTTGGCAGCCCTGTTTTATTCCCAAAGTTCTCAGTGCTTGACCCAACGACTACCCTATCGCTTCCTCCAAACCAAATTGCCAACGGAATTGTTGATGCTTACATTCACACTGTAGAACAGTACCTAACCTACCCTAGCAACTCTCCTATTCAGGATAAGTTTGCAGAATCAATCCTTAAAACATTAATAGAAGTTGGCCCAAAAACCTTGAGCAATCCAAACGATTTGGCCCATAGGGCTAACTTTATGTGGAGTTGCACAATGGCCCTGAATGGGCTTATTGCAACAGGCGTTCCAACCGATTGGGCTACTCATATGATTGGTCACGAACTTACTGCTTTTTTTGGACTGGATCACGGTGTTACGTTAGCAATTGTATATCCAGCCCTACTACGCGAAATGGTTGAATTCAAAAAGGATAAACTTTACCAGTACGGCGAGGAAGTTTGGGGAATCAAAAACGATGGTAGCCCCGAAACTATTGAAAAGATTATAAATAGGACTGAAGAATTCTTCCAGTCACTAGGTGTAAAAACAAAACTTAATGAATACGGAGTAACCAAAGAGCAAACAAAACCTATTGTGGAACGCTTTAAGAATAGAGACTGGAAACTCGGCGAACAAAAAAACATCACTCATGATGTTGTTGAACGAATTTTCAGCAGAACATTCAATTAAAAATCAAGAGGCGCTTAAAGCGCCTCTTTTCCTAGTATTTCTTGAAATATTCGTTAAAATGCTTTATATTAAAATTCTCGCTAAGGTTTTCTGATGTACTAAAAACCCTGTAATACGAAGGGTTATCCTTTATTGGAGGAATGTAATCAAACTCATAGTAGTTGTTAACCTTAAATTTAGATTCACCAACTCCTGCTGATGGATCTTTAATACACTTACACTTATTCATTGGTTTATATTTAGGTTTGGGTAGGCTAGTTAATTAGTATCAGAGTTGATTTAAATACTTATAAGTTAATATTTTATAAAGGAGTTTAGATGCCAAGAAATCGGATGCCTTATCGCTCGAATTAGGGCACAACTCAACTATATCAAAACCAACAAGATTTTTCCGTTCAATAAGTTTTCTTAAAAACTTTAGCGTGGGATACCATTGCAAACCACCGGGCTCAGGAGTTCCTGTACTAGGTACTATTGATGGATCAAAACCATCCAAATCGATTGTTAAGTATACATTATCGGTTAATAGATCTATGGCTTTATCCATCCAATCCTCATTTCCAACAATGTTATGTGCCCAAAATACCCTTGAAGAATCAACATTAGGCTTTTCGCCAATGTCCATGCTTCGAATTCCTACCTGCACAATTGGGCAAATCTCCTTGGCACGTGCCATTATACAAGCATGATTATTTTTACTTCCCTCGTACGATTCGCGCAAATCGGTATGAGCATCAATCTGGATTACACTCATATTCTTAAACTTCTCAGCATGAGCCTGAATGGTTCCTATACTAACGGAATGCTCTCCACCAATAATGACAACGAACTTGCCCTCATCGAGTAAGCCCTTTGTCCTTGAGTACACCGCCTCTACCATCTTCTCAGGACTTTTCGATTCCGAAACGGGCTTGTCGGTATAAATTCCTACTTTATATACTTCAGTATCTGTTTCAATATCATACACCTCCATATTGGCCGATGCGTCTAGTAAGGCCTTGGGGCCTTTATCGGCACCCTTAACCCAGGTGCTTGTACCATCGTACGGTACTGGTAAAATTGCAACCTTCGAGGTATTTCTTTCTGTAAATGGCTTTGGTAAATCTCCGTAATTAATCATATTTGTTCCGATAAATTCGCTGCAATTTTACAAAAAAAATAGAACATTAGTTTGATTTAATTTACGGCTTGAAGAATAAATAAAAAAACAAAAGACCCTTTTACCAAGAGTCTTTTGTTTTGAAGAATAAAATAACTATCAATCCTGAGCATTCATTCCGTTGCAATTTCTCATTCCTCCCATCATTTGTCTTTCAGAACTGCTACGTTTACCATGCATCATCCCTTTTTTTAACCCCTTTCCATGGTGAGCATTAAAGAACACCTTTTGTTCATCGGTAAGTAATGATGCCACTTCGATCCTGTGCGCTGCGCTTTTCTTCATGATCTGAGCACGAATTGCCGACATCTCATCAATAGTTTTATTGATTGCGTTCAAATCGGGCTTTTCTGCTGATTCAAGAGTACGCAAATGGGCTCTTTTTTCGCCCAATTCATTCTTTAAGGGTGTAATTTCTTTAATATGCTGAACCCTCAATTCCTGAATTTTCTTTTGCTGCTCATCGGTTAAATTAGGAATACGGCACTCAAAATTTCCAACCTGATCTGAATTTTGCCCCATTCCTCCTTTGAACTGTGGACCTTGTTGCGAATATGCCGATACTCCAGCCAACATCAATACTACAAGTACAATACTACCAATTCTTTTCATAACAATTTGTTTTTAAGTTATTAATTCTGTTTCTTATCTATTTCGAGGTCCTCGTTCTGGGCCTCTACGCATGCGCCCTGCATTCCTATGCTGCCTTTGCTGATACTCATCCATTTGAATGATCATTCTATTGAAACGTTCGCACTGTCCGGGAGTGCAAAAACTCTTCATTTCAATAAAGTGCTCAACCATTGCTTTTTTCTGAAGTTTTTGTATATCGCCAAACCTATCAATCAAACTATCAATAACAGCCTTGTTGGGTTTATCCTCTACCACCTCGTCAGTTATTTGTTTTGAAATAACTTGCATTTGAGCATCGAGAGAATCGAAAGTTCTATGAAAATTATCCCTTAACATCGAGAAATCATCACGCTGCTCCGGCGTTAATTGAAGCGACCTCGATATAAAATCGCCGGGTTGAGGCGGTCTATTGCCCATATTGTTGAGCGGCTCATTCCGAACTTGCCTAAAGCTGTAGTACCTGTACCCTATAGTTGCCAATATGGATATAAGAAGTACTGCTTGAATAACTATTACGATTACTAGAAACCGTGTTTTAGCGAGAAAGTCCATAACTACTTATCATTTTCATTTTCATCAATCTGAATATCGTAGATATTATTAACCGAAGAAGAGTAGTAATCTTCCGCCAAAAGCCCTATGGAATCATTCGAATTTACCGAGATATAATCAGCGGAGTAAAAGAATGAGCCTAATAAAACTCCTGCAAAAACAGCGGCTGCTGATAGCGTTGTAACCAATATATACCTTTTGGGCGATAGTAATATTCTATGATGCTCGTGCTTATTGTTAATTTTTGCAATAACTCTTGCAGACATAAAAGCATCGTAAGAATACTCCTTCTTCTCCATGTCAATTAGTCTATAAACACGACCAACATCTACAAAATCACTTTTACATTTGCTGCAACCCGATAAATGCTCCTCTACTCCCGACAATTCGGCTTTACCAAGCGTACCATCGATATACTGAAGCATTAATTGTTTTGTTTTCTTGCAGTTCATTTTATGATTGTTTTATGGTTTGACAATAATTTGTATAAAAACTTGCGCTGTTTGTCTATTTTTTTTGGGAATCAACTAAATATGCTCGAAGATTAGATTTAGCCCTGAAAAGTAATGATTCAACCGATGATATGCTCACCTCCATCACTTCCGCAATTTCCTTGTATGATAAATCCTGATACTTGCTCAATATCAGAGCAGCCTTTTGGTTTTGTGGAAGTTTATTGATAGCATCCTTAAGCATTTTCTTTTCCTCGGCCAACACAATTCCATGATCGGCCTCACTACCAACAAAAGATGTTAACGGAGTGTCACATTCTCCCTTGTTATCTTTGGAACCAAAACCAAAGTTAAGGAGTAACTTTTCCCGCTTTTTCTTTCTTACATAGTTAAGCGATTTATTAACCGCAATGCGATATATCCATGTAGATAATTTTGATTCTTTTCTAAAACTTGGCAATGATTCATACAGTTCCACAAAAACATCCTGAGCAAGATCTTCAGCCTCATGGTACGAACCGACAAATCCACGGCAAGTAACTATAACCATTCGTTGATACTTGTCCACGAACTCGGCAAACGCTTTATGATCGTTATCATCTATAATCCTTTGGATAAGAATACTATCTTCCATTTAATAAGAGTAAGATGGTATTTTGACACCGCCAATTGCAAATCCTTGCGCTATATTTTATTTTTTACTAAAAATAGTAAATATTCGTTGGAATGTTTAAAAATATATGATCCTTTGATAACTTCGCATTTAGATTCTACTCTAACAATAACCATACTTTAACACTTTAGTGTACTTTTGTATAAAATTAAATAACCATGGGAATTCGTTTGAAGATAATCGCAGGATTCATAATTCTAGCGTCGCTGCTTGTGATATCCGGCTTGATATCAATATATGAACTAACAAAACTTGGGAACTCCGTAAATCAACTTCTGAATGACAACTACAGGAGTATAGACTACTCAAAAGAAATGTCGAAATGCTTAGAGAAGCAAAAAAAAGCATTCATTTTGTCCATTAATGGGGAAAATGATAAAGCAATATCGTTATTTAATACATCGAAAGCGGAGTTTGAGGAAAACATCAGAAAAGCAGCCAATAACCTTACTGTTCCCGGAGAAATTAATTTTGTTGATTCAATTGCCATTGCTTTCTCCAACTATGCTCCAATTGCTACGGATTTCATTGCAAATCAGAGTCACGATATAGACATATACTTAAACGTGATTCAACCTAAGGTATGGTTAGTTCAAACCAAGGTTGACGATTTATTGACAATAAACCAGCAAAACCTAGTGCAAACAGCCTCATTACTTAAAAAGAGCCCTTATCGTACAATTTTGCCAGGACTACTGGTTGTTATCACAAGTATTTTATTCTCAATTATTTTCAACTACATGATATCCCACTACCTTTTAAAGCCAATTATTAAAATCACAAAAAGTGTCAATGATTTTGTAAAGTATAAAAAACCTTTCGAGGTAAGTATCGAATCCAAAGATGAAGTTAACGACCTCAAGGAATCCATTAAGAATTTGATCACAACAAAGAATTTGCAAAAGAATTGATATGAGACCTCATGTAATAATAAGGTATATTGGTTTAGTAATGCTGCTTAACTCGGCATTCATTTTAATATCATATTTTATATCGCTTTACAATAACGATAGCGGGCAACTACCGCTTCTATACACATTCCTGATTACAACCTTAATGGGATTATTTCCTCTAGTATTTGTACCAAAAGTTGAAAATTTATCGAATAAAGAAGGCTATTTTATTGTGGTGTTGAGTTGGATAATATCCTGTTTTATAGGAATGCTCCCCCTTCTCCTATGGGGTGGAGAATTTACCTTAGTAAAAGCCCTTTTTGAAAGTGTTTCGGGGTATACTACCACAGGAGCTACCATTCTAAATAATGTTGAAGCATTGCCTAACGGATTACTTTTCTGGCGATCATCCATGCACTTTATTGGAGGAATTGGAATTGTAGTTTTTATGCTTGTGATTTTGCCCTCACTAGGCAAAGCGCAAATGACGTTATCAAAAATGGAGATTTCTCCTTTGGCTCAAGAAAATTTCAAGTACAGAACCCGCAAAATGCTAAATATCATATTATTAGTATACATTGGATTAAATGTGCTTCAAATTATTCTACTAATGGTATTTGGCATGAGCCTATTTGATGCAACAAATCATGCCTTTGCCACAATTGCCACTGGAGGTTTTTCAACCAAAAATGCAAGTTTGGCATATTACAATAGCGTTCCAATCGACATAATTATAATTGTATTCATGTTTATATCGGGAATGCATTTCGGGTTAATATTCTCAACATTAACTTTAAAAAAGAATAATGTGTTCAATTCCCCAATCGCTAAGTATTATTTCTTTGTAACTATAATAGGAATTACAGCTGTTGCAATTAACCTACACGGCAAAATATACAATGACTGGGGCGATTGCTTCCGGTATTCAGCATTTCAAGTAGTATCGCTCTCAACTACCACGGGGTTTGCTAATGCCGATTCATCAATATGGCCTCCTTTCTCAATTGGAGTTGTCATCTTTTTTACAATCCAATGTGCATGCTCTGGCTCTACGGCAGGAGGTATGAAACTTGATAGAGTTGTTATTTTCTTTCAAGCTCTAAAAAGCCAGGTATTAAAGGTTCAACACCCTCAAGCAGTGATTCCTGTAAAACTAGGAAAATCGGTAATAAGTGATGAAGTGGTTAACTCTGTAATCATTTTTATTGTATTATACATTCTTGTTTTGCTGATTAGCACCTTACTTATAGCAACTATGGGAGTAGATTTACTCACTGGTTTTTCGGCATCGGCCGCAACTATGGGAAATGCAGGACCCGGATTTGGCTTAGTGGGATCAATGAGCAACTACTCTACCCTCCCCGATGCGGCTATCGCAATTCTTTCGTTTGATATGCTACTGGGTCGATTGGAAATATTTGGATTAATTATGCTCTTCATGATTAAATCGTGGAAGTAATCATACAAATAAATAAGAGCCTTTGATAAATCGAAGGCTCTTATTTTTGATTTAGACAAACCCCAACCTCTCTCCACTTGCAATGCATTCAGTCCATTCCTATTCAATATTGAATAAACTTTTCAGCAGACAACTCAAAAAACTGAGTCTAGTTCAAATAAAAAAGCCCCCGACACTCGGAGGCTTTATTTTCTTGCGGTCTGGACGAGACTTATTTTTTTATTGATATATAATTAATTTACAACTAATTATATACAATTAAAAGTACATCGGTAGAAATATGGTAGAATGTGTATAATGTAAATATTTTATCATAAACCCAAGTAAAATCAATGGTTTCAAGATATTTCATTTATTTTTTTCTACCCTTAACAACAATACAAAATACTGATTATCAATATTAACACAAATATAAGTTCATTTAATTTTCTACCTAATAAAAATTACAAAAATAGTATCCATTTAAATGCTACTAAAATACCTCTGCAATTTAATCATTTTTACCCAACAAATCGATTGGGGCTTGATCCGGGGCTTGGATCTCGGATCTCGAGGGAGCGGCCAAACTATTCAGCCGTTCATCCACACCCAACAAACAGACTGGGGGTTGATCCTGGGCTTGGATCTCGGATCTCGAGGGAGCGGCCAAACTATTCAGCCGTTCATTTTTACCCAACAAATCGATTGGGGCTTGATCCGGGGCTTGGATCTCGGATCTCGAGGGAGCGGCCAAACGATTCAGCCGTTCATCCACACCTAACAAATCGATTGGGCGGGTGATCCGGGGCTTGGATCTGAGATCTCGAGGGAGCGGCCAAACGATTCAGCCGTTCATCCACACCCAACAAACAGACTGGGGGTTGATCCTGGGCTTGGATCTCGGATCTCGAGGGAGCGGCCAAACTATTCAGCCGTTCATTTTTACCCAACAAATCGATTGGGGCTTGATCCGGGGCTTGGATCTGAGATCTCGAGGGAGCGGCCAAACGATTCAGCCGTTCATCCACACCTAACAAATCGATTGGGCGGGTGATCCGGGGCTTGGATCTGAGATCTCGAGGGAGCGGCCAAACGATTCAGCCGTTCATCCACACCTAACAAACCGACTGGGGGTTGATCCTGGGCTTGGATCTCGGATCTCGAGGGAGCGGCCAAACTATTCAGCCGTTCATTTTTACCCAACAAATCGATTGGGGCTTGATCCGGGGCTTGGATCTGAGATCTCGAGGGAGCGGCCAAACGATTCAGCCGTTCATCCACACCTAACAAATCGATTGGGCGGGTGATCCGGGGCTTGGATCTGAGATCTCGAGGGAGCGGCCAAACGATTCAGCCGTTCATCCACACCCAACAAACAGACTGGGGGTTGATCCGGGGCTTGGATCTCGGATCTCGAGGGAGCGGCCAAACGATTCAGCCGTTCATCCACACCCAACAAACAGACTGGGGGTTGATCCTGGGCTTGGATCTGAGATCTCGAGGGAGCGTCCAAACGATTCAGCCGTTCATCCACACCTAACAAACCGACTGGGGGTTGATCCGGGGCTTGGATCTTGGATCTCGAGGGAGCGGCCAAACGATTCAGCCGTTCATCCACACCTAACAAATCGATTGGGGGTTGATCCGGGGCTTGGATCTCGGATCTCGAGGGAGCGGCCAAACGATTCAGCCGTTCATCCACACCCAACAAACAGACTGGGGGTTGATCCTGGGCTTGGATCTGAGATCTCGAGGGAGCGGCCAAACGATTCAGCCGTTCATCCACACCTAACAAACCGACTGGGGGTTGATCCGGGGCTTGGATCTTGGATCTCGAGGGAGCGGCCAAACGATTCAGCCGTTCATCCACACCTAACAAATCGATTGGGGGTTGATCCGGGGCTTGGATCTGAGATCTCGAGGGAGCGGCCAAACGATTCAGCCGTTCATCCACACCTAACAAATCGATTGGGCGGGTGATCCGGGGCTTGGATCTGAGATCTCGAGGGAGCGGCCAAACGATTCAGCCGTTCATCCACACCCAACAAACAGACTGGGGGTTGATCCGGGGCTTGGATCTCGGATCTCGAGGGAGCGGCCAAACGATTCAGCCGTTCATCCACACCCAACAAACAGACTGGGGGTTGATCCGGGGCTTGGATCTGAGATCTCGAGGGAGCGGCCAAACGATTCAGCCGTTCATCCACACCTAACAAACCGACTGGGGGTTGATCCGGGGCTTGGATCTCGGATCTCGAGGGAGCGGCCAACCGTTTAAATCAAGTGTTTTTGTTTTTGAATTTGAATCTTAAAAAAGAGCGTTTTTATTAAAATTTCATTATTTTTTCTACTAATTTTCTACCCAAATTTGTAAAATACTGATAATCATAATTAAGTTATAGTCCTACAAAGACTAACACTATTATTTTTCAGTAGAAAATGACTTCTTATAGTCATTCCAACTTTTTAAAATTTGTCGTTTGCTTTTCGACCTTTCCAAATAGCCTAATTCACTTAATACACCGTTTTGCTTATCTGTAATGACCTCTTTTGACAAATTGTTAATAAAATCATTAATAATAGCCCTGCAATCCCTTACGGTTAAATTAAATTTTAATGAACATTCTTTTACATTTAGCCCTGAAAGATAACTTTCTATTAGTCTAGTGTTTTCTTTACCTAATAGCCCTCTTTTTTCAACAATATGAGTTAAGTAAACCCTAGTTAACACAGCATTTCTAACATTATACCTTTTACTTACGTGAAAATAGCACCTAATCGCTTCCGATAAAGAGTCTTTGTCAATCCTTTCTAGTTGTACTGTTGACAAACGGCTTGAATACTTTAAGTTGTCTACATTTAAGTTTCTTTTATTCCCATCAACATACTCTATTTGGCCGTTTCTAATAGGTTGATTGCCGAAAGTTGCTAATACTAGTTTAGGGAGGTTTAAACGCTTGCTTTCGGCAAAAATATAGTTTCGACTATCGGGTTTCAAAATCTCACCTCTATTTAAACCATAAACAACACCCGACTTATTTAGATACAAAAAAGGGTATGTTTTAGCCCTTTTAAACCCTTTTGCAACTAAATCCCTTATTATGCTGTTTCTGATATCCCTTTTCATACTCTTTTTTGATTTATTTGGCACAACATTCAGTCTGAACGATTCTAAATTTATTGTTTTGAACTTGCCTTACTGCTATTTCCTTCCATTTTCTGCCTGTATATAAACTTACATCATACATTGCTCAACTTAGCATCTTTTATGTACCTCCATACAGTAACTTCACTTATTTTCAACATTTCGCCTATTTCATTATAGGTTTTACCGTTGTGTTTCAGTTCTAATGCTCTTAATTTGATGTTTTTATGTTTTTTAATGTCAGCCCATTTCTCCGCTTGTTGCCATTTTTCAATAGTTCTAACTGGACAGCCATCTAACAACTTAGATATTTCCGCAAGGTTTAAACCCATTAAATAATATTTTCTGGCTTTTTCCTTATGTTCGATTGTGTACTTATTTCGATGAGTAACAACCTTATTTTTTACCGATAATCCTTTTTTGCTCATTTTGGGTATTGTTGAAGTTATTTAGTTTAAGCATTCAAAAAAGATAAAGTTTATTAAACTTTTTAAAGGGTATTTTGTAAGGGTAAAAAATGAAATTAATTTTAATCACCTCCCCCTTTAATTTTTTTTACTCTAAAAAGTGTTTTACTCTATTATTATTAAAGCGATTCGACAATTTTTTACTGATATTATTACGTTTTTACGTTTACCGAGTACCCTTAACCCTTAAATTAACACTGCTTAAGCGTATATATTGAAACCCTTAACTTTTTTGCTTTAAATTCCTTTAAAATCGGGATAAAACTCTTTAATTTTTTAAACTCTCATTTTTTAGTCCTTTCGACAAAACACATCATTAAAAATTATTTCATTTTATACCCTTGTTCAAATCCTGTAATCTTTTCTTTGCGTTTATCGCTAAGTATGCATTATAGGTTCTCAAACATATATGATACTGTTTCTCTATATGATTCCTATAAATCCAAATTTGGGTAACACCTTTCATTTTATACTCCAGAGTAATATTTTGAATTTCGACAATCCTTTCAAAATAATTCCTTTTGTTGTATGCCATATCTACTATTTACCTCTATTCTTTTGTAATTAATTATAGCATCATTAACAGATGCTATAATTAATTACAATTGACATAGCATCTACGGAAGTTGAAAACTAGTTTCCTACCTAGTTTCAGGCACTTATAACCCTCCCCTGTGGTTCATTTTTTTTACTCATAATTAACCATAAAAACTGAACCAATAAACTAACTAATTAAATAACAACAACTTGCAGAACAATTTAAAAGTGCCCAAAAGGGCATATCCAAAAATCAATACAAATAACTATATATCAGTCTTTTAGTAAATTTTCGGCAATTTTTAATTTTTTCCGAAATTCCTTTTCTACATCACTTTGCAAAAATTTAGACTGAGCCTTAAACCCCTCCCAATCTTTTGATATAAAACACTTTATATTGCGCAACTGTTTAACTGAAAGTTCGCCCCGCTTATACCTCTCTATTTCCCTGTTTAAGGTTTCCGTTATTCCTTTCTTGTATATGCTTTGGGCTATATTTATCTTAATTTGACTTGTTCCTTTAGGAACTATTAAAGTTTTTTCAAAATCAACCGTGCGCCAATCTGAAAAAAAACGGTGGGTAATCTTTGCCACTTTGGGCGGGTTCATTAACTCACCTAATGTTATGTTTTCAACCCTCCTATACGAAGTTTCTATCCTTAAAATATTTCTCTTTAACTCTGGGTGTTCTGGGTCTAAATCTTTATTATTGTCCAATATCTCAAATACTTTATCGTAAACCTTGTAAACAACTTTATTATCCTTGTGCTTTCTAGTTGTAAACTGCCTTTTGGGTTTAAAACTGCTACTTTCCATAAAATCTTTATCCAGTTTTAACCGCCCTATCGAAATCATTTTTCCCATGTATTCGCGGGGATCTTTTTCAACAACTAAATTAGCCCCTATCTCAAAGTAGTTAACTTTGGACATATATAAATCAATGCCAATAGCCCAAGACAAATAATCTATCACTTGTCTTGCCATTGACATCGTAAAATCGTTATGATTAAGCAATAAGCCTATTTTTCGCTTATTGTGTATTTTGTGTGGATTAAAGTCAATGTTTAGAGTTAGGGTGTCAAGTTCAACCCTAATTGTATAACCTATTTGCTCGTTTCGTTTATTATGAGTATTGTCAAAAATTATACGTGGTTTCCGTTCGCTATTCAAATTGCATGGGTCGCCTAAAATATTTTGATCTAGATTGTTACGTTCAACAATCCTATACAACTCATCTGTTGTTATTAAAAGCTTTATTTTAACTAAATCAATCATCAGAAAAGATAAAAGCGGGGCGGGAATTAAAACCTAATCGAGTTAACACCAAAAAACTCTAAAAAAACACCTCGCCCCGCTATTTCTAAAATACTATAAACTTAAAATGTAATCTGAATTAGGTATGATCCCATTATCATCCCTTGAAAAGTATGGCAATTCAAATAATGGGCTATCTGTATCAGTAGAAATACCTTTCCCCGATCTTTCGGCAATTTTTTCTAATGCCTTAATGCTTGTAATCATACTTTCTATATGTCCAAGAGCATCATTTTGCGCCTGTGTTCGTGTATGAGTTGTGCATTGTTCCAGTATCAATTTTCTATAGTTCTCAATTGTACTTACATTCCCTGTTTCATCCAATTGTAAATATCTCTTTATTACCATTGAACTATCTAAAATAATCGATGCTTCTATTATTGCACTTTCTACTTTTGAAATATCCCCGGCAATTTCAACCATTTCAATAAGTTTATCTTTCGAAATTTCAACACCTTCAATTTTAGGAGCATCAATTTTTTTTACTTTTAGTTCTTTAAGCCAATTCGATACCGTTTCTTTTTTGGGATTTTTGAAGTGCCTACTCACCCCTTCAATCATTGCATCAATAGAAGTTTTTTCAAATCCAATCGCCTTTAATTGCTTTGAAATTTCATTCAATCTTACTTCTGCATTTTTCAACGAAGTGATTAAATCTACCATTTTAGCCCTGTCAACACGAATTAATTTTTTCTCCATAGTATTATAATTTAGTTAGTCTTTATATGGTAATCTTAATTGAACTTGTTCCGTTTGCCGTATTGGCTTTGCCTGTTTGCTATTAGTATACACCAACAGGCAAAAGTCAAACAACGCTCTATTAACTATTAAGTTTGGGTACATCCTTTCTAGTATTTTTAAGGTTTGCAACTTATTATACCCTGTATCTAGATGACAAATAAACTCATTGAGTTGATCAGCCCTTAAGACCCTTACTTCTTTCAATATTGCGGTGCCTAAATTTTTCCCCTGCAATTCTATTTCATACTGTTGTCCAACTATGTACTTTGTTGGGTTGTGAAGTCTTAAAGTAGAAAAGGCTTTATTATTGAGTTTATTATTCCAATTATTTGAAAAACTAATTGTTTTCATACCTAAAACTTTTGAGGTGGAAAACCATACTTTAGCATATAAAGGCTTATGTAAATAGCCTTTTCATTTTTTCTTAGGTGAATTAGTTCCGTTTCGGTGTAATCATCCCAAGTCCTAAACGGTTGTAGGGTACTCAATTTTAGTTCGGGGGCTACTTGCTTTAACTCAACCAAACTATTAGCCTTTAGATTTTCGCTTTTCTGCATGGCCGGGGGGAATATTTGTTTCATATCCGCCTCCAGTAACCCTGTTGTTAGTCTAATTTTACTCATGGTTTTACTGTTTAATAGTTTGTTACTCCAATTACTTTGGCCGATTCCCTACAAATTCTAATAACCTTAAAATATTGTTTCTCTTTAGGCTGTTTCCCCTTAAGGACATAGTCTATAAGATTATTATCGTTTATCGAATCATGCTCTAAAAAAATCTTCCTACAAATTCTTTCTACACTATTTGTTCTAGTGTCAATCACTTCAACATCACCAAATAATATATTCTGCATTAATTCGCCATCATTTGTTCAGTACCAGCAACCGCCCTTATTATAGCATCTTCAACAAGACGCTGAATTTCGGGCATGCTTTCCTTAATCGTTTGTGTATTTATTTCCTGCGTTTCAATTAGTTTACCTATGTTAACAGTTATATTTCGAACGGCATTCCCTCCGCCTGATATAGAATCTATGCCGTTCTTTAGTTGCTGTTCCTTATTTTGATCGTTTTCACCTCCCAGTCCTGGAATGTTTGGAGATATTCCACGCTCTCTATTGTACTTAGAAAGGCTATAAATATCAACTAGGTTTGCCGCATACGACTTATAGTAGTTAGCAAGAGCCTTGTTTACTGGATGAATTTTTGAATTTTCGTAAGGGGCGTACTCTTTTAACAGTTTATCCACATCCTGCATTTGAGTTTTCAACTTAGCAAGTTCCTCTTTATATTTCTCGGGGCTCATTGATGCCGCCCCATTAATTAAATGCCCCCAGTTTCTAGTAGCATCTAAATTTCCTTTTAGCGTGAACGATTCTTTTACACCTACTCGCCTTGCTTGGTCAATAATTAAGATACTATTTACCCAATCCAGCATTTCGTTCTTAAGTGGTAAAAAGTTATCGCCAATCTCACTTAATATAATTTTGGTTCTATTCCTTAACTGCTCGTTTATATAGTCAGTATCACGTCTAGCAATGGCAAGAGCCTTGTTTAACCCTAACTCGGACGAATCAAAATCGTTTAGAGTTCTGATTAATCCCCCTGTTTGGTCAGTTGCGGCCTGCACAAACGATATTAAACCCTCACTGCCAGTAAACTGATTCTTAAGAGCAACCACATTTTTATCGCTTTTTCCTAGTTGCCTAAACTTAGCGTTTAATTCAAGCATTAACCTGTCTGCCTGCTTTATCTTATTGTTGCTATCGTAAAGGTCTATTCCTATTTTTGCTAATGCATCTCTAGTAGTTTTCTTTGTAAAATCATTAAACAGCGATTTTGTAAGGGTTGCCGCTTCATCTGCACTCTTAGTTTTTAATGTAAAAACAGTCAGCATCTTATTTGCTGAATCGAAAGATTGCCCCGCCGATGCCGCCGCCCCTGCATAGGCACTTTGAACTTTTGCCAGTTGGTCGAATGTTATTGAACCTACTTTTACAGTAGCAAAGGCCGATTTGTTGAACTCTTTTAGTTTCTCAACCCCAAAACCATAGTTAGCCATTGCTTTTCCTGTTCCCTCAATCCAAGAATTAAAATCTGCTTTCATAAGGTTCGCAAACTCGCCCTGTAGTTCAACAATAGCGGCAACCTCCCCCCCATACTTCCCAGTAACAGACTGTACATCATAAAAGGCTCTTGATGTTAGGTTTTGTTCAAAGCCCTTATTAAAAGCAGTATCGCGAACCAAGCGTTTTAATCCATTCAACTGTCCGTAAGTTTTATCTAAGTTTAGGTTTTGGAGTTCCCTAAAATTGCTATTGAACTTTTGCGCCTCGTCTGTTGCACGCTTCAATCCAACGCCTAAACCTACTAAAGCCGCTCCCCCTAACACAAATGGATTTGCTAACATTGATAAACCTGTGCTAACGCCCGGTATTTCATTGGCTAAACTCTTAAACCCCTGCCTATACTCAGCAAGCCTATCCGATTGAAATTTAAGTGAATTGCCTACATTATACCCCGTCCTTGCAACACCGTTTAACTTGTGGCTTAACCTATCTTCACCAACTATGACGTATTTTAATTCTCTTAATGTCATATTGCTTGTATATTAATAATTTGAACTATATTTGTTGTGTCCTTTCTGTATGTACCATAATACTAAAGGCTAAAAGGTTAAGGAATCCGCATGGCGTTGCGGATTCCTTTTTTTGTATTCCTTTGTTGTGAGAAATCGCACAAAAACTCACACAAAGAATTACAAATTGAGAAGTTAAACCTCACTTTGCTTAAATAATTATTTATGCGAAGCGGTGAGAGACGGCTTAACCCACCCAATAACCAATAACCTTTCATGTTTGCACTAAATAATTCCATTCGATACAAGATTATCAATATCACCTCGCTTGATTAGAACTTTTGAATATTTCTTTTGGCTAATCCTTACAGGCGTTATTATTCCCTCTCTAACATACCTCTCGTAGGTTACACGCCCAATTTTCAGCATTTGGCAAACCTCCTTAGGTGTTAGCATTTCCTTTTGACTGCTCGAAACCAAGTTGTTAACCTTGTTATTAAGGTCTATAAGTAGCGACCTTGTTTCATTCCACTCGCTTGCGGGGATTGTTATTACTGCAACTTCACTCATATTGTACTATTTAAATGCTGTTTAAAGACTATTTAAATACTATTCGGCAGTCTCTTTTAAGACTGTTGTAATTGGGTTTACACCTTTAATATTTATTCCAGTCTTAATCTCAAGTAATGCTTCACGCACCATTTTGGCCTGTTTATCCGTTAAATTATCGGGAAGTATTAACTGCTTGTTAGGGCTATAGGCACCAACATAGTTTTTCAAATCGGGCAAAGAGTGTTCAATAAGAACCGAAAGCCAGTAAACAGGGTTAATTTCTAAATCCATAGGGTTTAACTCGGGGTTCATTAGTTGGATTCCCATTAGTAAACTCTTTTGAATGTTCTTTAAATCCTCTCCCGGGGTGTGCGTTTCAATCTCAAAAATGATTTTATTGTCTGTTAATTGTACCATAGTAAAAAAGTTAAAAGGTTTAGTTTAATTCAGGGTTAATTTGCTCTACGTTTGCGGGTTCTGTTGTGTCTAATTGTTCGTATTCAGTTTGAATTTTTTCAATTAAACCCTTGCACATTCCTACAACCGTGTTTGGTTTGCTATTCCGAATCTCTCTATCATCGAAAAACAAACTTGTTTGAGACTTCTTATCGGCAATTACTACACCTAGTTTGCCGTTGTTTCTACTAATAATCAGCATCAAATCGGCTTTTGCTGGATTACTGTTTGCTTGCTTTTTGCGTTTTTTCTGCGACATACCAATAAAGGTTTTTACTCTAATTTAGGCATTAAGCCTCCTGTAGGGCGTTTTTGCCAAATTTCTCAGGGTCTAGCATTATTCCCCGCTCCTTTAGTAGTTGCCTTGTGGCTTCAATTACTTTGGGCGTTTCTTTGGTTACTAAGCCCCGAAACATTCTTGTAACCTCAGGATAAGAAACACCCGATTTCTTTGAAATTTCTTGTTTTGCATCTTTTGGCAAAACAGGAAGAAGTTCTATTAACTCATTCATAACAAGTGTTTTAAAAAAATTTATTATATTAAAGCATTGTTTTCAAGAGACAAATATAATATGTTGCATTTCATATTCCAACATTTTGTTGGAATATTTTCGGCAACATTTCTAAAAAAAAAACAGGGCGATAAACTATCGCCCTGTAAATCATTAATTTATAATAGTTATAAACTTAATATTTTTTTAAGTCCATCTATTACTTTACCATATTCTTTATTTTCTTCTTGTTCGGTACTCATATTAAAACTGTGATGTTTTTTTACAATAGATATTATATATTCTACTCCATTCCTATGCAAAAAGTCAAAAACGGTAATTGCATATAATTCTGAATGTTGAAAATGTGATTCAAAAATCAATTCATTTCTCATTGCTTCCATTCCTAACTTACAATAATAATAGTCATCTGAAAACCGATCTTCAATAGAACTTTCAAAAAATGTTAATGCTTCATCAATATCAAAAAAATTTCTACTAATTAGACAACCCGGATAAGTCGCTTTTAAAACCTTACTTTCTTTTTCAAATAGAATACTAAACTTTCGGTTCAATACATCCCAAAGAATTTCACTATAAAACTTAATGTTTTCAGAGTTTAATAATTCTAATTGATTATTTACCTGAAGATAATCAACTATTTTATATATTTCTTCTTTTTCTCTTTCTAACAAACCTTTAATGAATGGGTCTAACAAGTCTCGTTCTCTCATATAGCCATCATAATAGGAAAAATTACTTTTAAATCTGTAATTCGTTCTATTTACAATCACTTGAACATACAAAGGAAAAGTTTCACTATTACCCTCTATCCTAGGGCTTAAACTTTTATTTAAGTAATGATTAATTGTAATTTTTCCCATATCAATAAGGCTTAAAAGGTTTTGCGTGTGAAGTTATGGCAAAAAAAGGAAAAATGAAAGCAATGGCTTTTACTGAAAAGCAAAAGCGGGCTTTACCGAAGTAAAAAACCCGCTTTTGGGTTCGCCCGAGCCGCAGCCCCGACAATGCAAATATAACACATTTAAATAGTTATTGTCAAGTTAAAAAGCAAAAGCGGGCTTTGCCGAAGCAAAAAACCCGCTTTTGGGAGGTTCGGGGCGCACCCCTAACCGCTACAAATATAGTATGTTATTCTTTACAAATCAATACCTTGTACTATCCCCAGTTAACTTTTTGTAGTTCGTTTGTTATTGTTGTGTCCATAACCTTGCTGTATATTTGGGTTGTAGATATTTTCTTATGTCCTAGCAACTTTTGAATAATTACAATTGGCAAACCCTTATATAACAAGTAAGTTGCCTGTGTGTGCCTTGCCATGTGAAACGTAATTTCCTTATTAACCTTTGCCAATGTTGCTATTTCCTTTAAACATCTATTCATATGCTGATTAGATATGTCATCGAAAATAAATTTTCTATCTGTTTGTATGTACTGGTTTACTATTATGCTGGGCTTATTGTTAAACAAGGCGTAAAGCGGCAAACTCACTTCCTCTTTTACCTTTTGCATCGTAAACTTAAGCCATTCCTCGCCATTAATTGTAACAAACGATTCCTTACTTAGTGCCGTTATATCGGAAAACCTTAAGCCAGTATAACACGAAAACAGGAACATATCCCTAACCTTGTTTAGGTATGCTTTATTGTCGGGAATAACTAAATTTTCTATAGAACTTACTTCCTCGGGGGTTAAATATCCCCTGTGTGTGCTTTCACTTTCTAACTCAAAATTTTTAAACGGATAACTGTTAGCATCCATTAACTCTTTTTTTATGGCAAGGTTAACATAGGTTCTTATGTGCCTAAAGTATTTGTTTATTGTATTTGTATGTAGTTTTTTTTCATCCTTTAGTTTCTTGTTTTTTAAGTAATTATTGAATGAATCTAGTAGGTTATAGTTCATTTCACTGAATAGAATATCTGTTTTGAACTCTCTTAATACATGGAGCGTTGTTTTATGGCCTGTAATTGTAGAAGCGGCGTTGTGGCTTTTGGCAATTTCCTTATCCATAAACTCCGTAAAAGAATTGGTGAAATTGCCGTTCATATGCTCGTCAAACATATCTAAATTAAACGTTTTCCCCTTGTTTAGGGTCTCTAGTTCAATATCGTTTAACTTCTTTATTAAATCGGCAATCTGTTTATTTAGCCGCAATGCATTGGGGTGATGCTGCTTTATTTGCCTGTGCTTTTTATCCCACTCGTCGGGCTTAACGTAAATTTTAGTAGAAAAATACTTTTTCTTTCCCCTTAAATAGGCTTCGATTTGAATTAGGGCGGTTCCATCGGATAGAACTTTCCCCTTGCGGTTGTGAACCGCTTTAATTAAAGTTTTGTCCATTACGATAATGCTAAAAGGTTACAACAAATGTATGCAAAAAAAATACGAATGGACAAAAAAGCGGGTAGAATAACAGTAGAAAAAACATGGTTATTTATGGTAAAAATATTTTTCTCGAAATCACATAAAAACCAAATTTTCAAGTATTTAAATAAAAAAAAGGGGGCTATAAAACCCCCTTTTGCGGTCTGGACGAGACTCGAACTCGCGACCCCATGCGTGACAGGCATGTATTCTAACCAACTGAACTACCAGACCATTTATTAAATAACCAAAAACTTCATCGTTGAAGTTTTGCGGTCTGGACGAGACTCGAACTCGCGACCCCATGCGTGACAGGCATGTATTCTAACCAACTGAACTACCAGACCATTACTAAAAAAGAACTCTTCGTCGTTTTTAAAGCGATGCAAAAGTAAAATAGATTTCGGAATTTTGCAAGCCCCTACAGTAATTATTTCTTGAAAAAACTAAAGTTTACGCTACCATACGAACGATGCTCCGAAAAAAATGGGTGATTATCAAACTTATAGTTTCCGGAGTGTTCCAAAATAAAGCATCCTCCTTCAGCAATTATTTCTCGATTAAATATTAAATCGGGGATTTGATCTATCCCTTTCAAATCGTAGGGAGGATCGGCAAATATGAGATTATACTTAGCGGAACACCTATTTACAAAACTAAATGCATCGGACTTAATTGCGGATAGGTTCTTAATACCTAACTTCAAGGCTGTTTCTTTAATAAAACGGTTATGCACAAAATCCTTTTCCACTGAATCAACATGCTTTGCTCCGCGTGATATGAATTCTAAGCTAATGCTGCCCGTTCCAGAAAATAGGTCGAGAACGCTTAGCTCCTCAAAATCATAAGAATTATTGATTATGTTGAAAAGGCTTTCTTTGGCAAAATCCGTGGTTGGCCTAGCATGAAAATTCTTAGGAGGGTTAAACTGACGTCCTCTAAAAACGCCCCCAACTATTCGCATATAGCAGTACTATTAAATAAAGAAAAATATTTAGCCCTGTACCGTAATAATTGATAACTAAAATGTATAGAATTGAAATGCGAATCGGATGATGCATTTGGAAAATAGTTCGACAATACTTTAGTTAATTCATCACTATATTGCCCATATATACGAACAAAAGCAGAAGTATCAACACCTAATTTCTTTGAAAAATTAAGGATGTAATACACCGCATCATCACTATTCTTAAATATAAAACTATTAGCAGCAACAAGTTTATCATCCCTATGCAAAACTACACTCATATATTGCTCCGTAAAATGAACCTGTAGTAATTCCTTGACCTTTTGAAGATCTGCATTAAACAATAAGGATGTAGATGCCGTTACGAATTTTGCTTTGGGTTGAATCTTAAGCCATGCCGATGATAATGTGTAAGGGACTGCAAAAATTAAAACATAACTACTGCCATTTGTAACAGATGTATGGTGAAGTTCAAAATGGTCTGGCACGGACTGCGATACTTCAAAAAGGCTCTTTATTCTGTCCAATTCAAATAATTCTCTAGTAACAAACGTAAAAGGCGAAAGTGTGTACGCAAAGAAAACCTTTTTAAACTTTTTAAGAATGAACGGGTAACTACTGCCAATCTCATTAACAGCAGCATCCCAACTATCATGATTAATATTTGAATTTGAGAACGACTTGGATATTAACGCAATATATGTATTACGAATGGTATCCATAACCGCAAATGAAAATCCATTCAGGCTAACCTGAATGGATAATTCATATACTTCGGTTCGATCTTTATCGAAAGTTTCGTCAATTAGTTCTAGTTCATCCATAGCATTGGATTACTCCCAATTACCAGCATTATTAGTAGCCTCGGTCATAGAGCCAACCTGCAATCCGGGATACTTGTCAAGTTTCTTTTGTAAATCATTGATATTAATGATTTCCTGACGGTCAAGCCCTTGAAGAATAACGTTGTTGTGTGCTTTGCACTCAAAAACCTTTACCTTTACCTTTGAACCTGTTTCAAGTTCACCAGCTGCCAATTCAAACTGAGCACCACCAGAGAAAGGAACAATGCGTAAAGAATCTACCGGGAAGTTTTTGAACAAACTGTCGCGAACTGCTACTAAAATAGTATCACGGTATACTTTTCCTTGAGCTACAGCAAGAGAGTCATCCTCTGAACCGATCTGCTTTACCACTTTAAACTCACCCACCTTTAAGAATGTGATTAGGGTATCAAAACTACCTGTAAATTTGCTGTAACGAGAACGGTATGCTAGTTGAGCAGTTCTAACATCCTTTAAACGTTGAATGGTAACGCCGTAACGCTTATCCTTTTCCTTTTCAAAACGAATAGGAGCCATTATGCTCTCATATACGAAATACGCTATAACTGCAATTAAAATCGCTAGAACGATTTGATAAACTGTTTTCATTTTGCAATAATTGGTTTAAGTTTGCCTGCAAATTTAATAACATATAATTAAATTCGAAGCTCAAAGTAAAATTTTATTTGCCCTAATGCTTAAAAATAAAATTCAAAGTGAGATACTCTCACATTTAAACTTTAATCCTACTCTGGGGCAAATGGTTGCTATAGACGGCTTGGCAAATTTTGTTGTAAATCCTAAACCCGATAGTTGTATTCTTCTTAAAGGCTATGCAGGTACTGGAAAAACATCAATTATTGCTGGCTATGTTAAAACTTTGGAAAAACTAAAAGTTAAATTCGAACTCTTAGCACCAACAGGACGTGCCGCCAAAGTACTTACCGAGTATTCTGGCACAAAAGCCCAGACAATCCATAAATGTATTTACAGACAGAAAAACATGAAGGAGGGTATGGGAAAGTTTGTGCTAAACTATAACAAGTTAACCAACGCAATTTTTATTGTTGATGAAGCCTCAATGCTATCGAACTTTTCCTTTGAGGATAGCGCTTTTGGTTCTGGAAAATTGTTATCGGATTTAATTGAGTTTATTCGACAGGGAAATAATTGTCGTTTAATACTGGTGGGCGATACAGCACAGCTTCCTCCCATAGGACTAGATATTAGTCCAGCGCTTAACTATTCTGAAATAGCCAATTTTAACCTAGATGTAAAGGAATTTTTCCTGAATGAAGTGGTTCGTCAACAATCCGATTCGGGTATACTTCATAACGCAACATTAATAAGAACAATCCTGGACTCAGGGATAATTGAAACCCCTAAATTTAATGTTAAAGGTTTCGATGATATTGAAAAAATTACTGGAGGAGAATTGCTCGAATATCTATCCGAAGAATATAACAAAAACGGACGCGAAGGGAATGTTGTAGTGTGTTACTCCAACAAAAGGGCTAATAGATATAATAATGGAATTAGGTCAAGAATCCTTTTTCATGAAGAAGAACTTTCTGTTGGTGATTACTTAATGGTTGCTAGAAACAGTTACTATTGGGTAGAAGATGTCCCCGAGGTGGGTTTTATTGCAAACGGAGATATTGTTGAAGTAACTAGGATTGGAAAACGATATGAAATGTATGGCTTTCAGTTTGCCGATATTACTATTAGACTACTTGATGACAACAAGCAATTAATTGATGTGCGAATAATACTCGATTCCTTGATGATGGATGGCCCATCGTTAGGTTCGGAGCATATGAAAAATCTATATCAGCAAATAGCAACCGACTACTCACATATCAAAAGCCATAAGGCAAGGTTGACTAAGATTAAGGAAGACCCCTTTTTTAATGCAATGCAGGTTAAATTTGCCTATGCTGTAACATGTCATAAAGCTCAAGGCGGTCAGTGGCCAAACATTTTCATAGACCAAGGATTTTTTAAGCCTGAGATGTTAACACGGGAATACCTCCGTTGGCTTTACACTGCAATAACCAGAGCCACCAACAAGGTTTACCTTGTTAATTTCGACGAATCATTCTTCTAGCAAATCATTTTATGCAATTCAAAAATCCATTAATTCACGGCTCCCTAATTAAACGCTACAAGCGTTTCCTTGCCGATATTAAACTCGATGATGGCTCAATAATTACAGCCCACTGCACCAATTCTGGCTCAATGAAAAGTTGCATTGAGGAAGGTGCCGAGGTTTACATCTCCGACAGCATGAACCCTGCCAGAAAAACACGCTATACCTGGGAGATGATTAAGATTAATGGCGATTGGGTTGGAATAAACACATTGAATCCTAATAAACTGGCAGTGGAAATTCTCAGGAATAATTTACTACCCCTGCTATCGGGCTATACAACAATCAAGCCTGAGGCAAAATATGGTGATAGCCGATTTGATGTTTACGCTGAGAATGATAAGGCGAAATGCTTTGTTGAGGTGAAGAATGTCACCCTGAAGGATGATATTTACGCCCGTTTTCCCGATGCTGTAACTGAACGTGGACAGAAACACCTTGAAACACTCATCAAGGCAAAATCCGAAGGATACAGAGCCGTTATGCTATACATTATCCAGCGTATGGATGTTGAAATTTTCACGCCAGCGTTTGATATTGACCATAAATATGCTAGTAAACTAAAAATAGCCACCAATAGTGGAGTTGAAATAATACCCTTACAGGTTAAAGTGTCGCCACTAGGCATTGAGCCTGTAAGGGTACTTAATTATCAACTGTAAAAGTTGATATATGGGCTAAAGAGTATCCCTAAAAAAATTTTCCTCCTTTATCTTTTCTAGAAAATGTTTAGCCAACCAAATATTACTACTCGATTTTGATTTTTCGGTTCCATCATCAACCTTTGCCAGATAATCCTTAAGATATTTAGTTGAAGTTGTATAGTCTTTAGCAGAGTAATACGATCTACCTATTTTAAAAATGAATTCATTTTCACTTTTAGAGTAATTCTGAGCTTTTTCATAGCATTCAATCGCCGAGCTATAATCTCTATTCTCAAAATTAATATCACCCTTTAAATCGTAAATAACTGCAACTAACGAACTATCGGGAGTAAGCATACGTTCAGTGTAATCAACAATCTTTAATGCCTGCTTCCTATCCCCAATCTGAAACAACGACGAAGAGTAAACAAAATTCATAAAACTATCGGAACTATCGCGCTCAAAAGCCTTCTCAAAATCAGGTATTGATTGATAGTATAATCCTGTGCTATACTTACTAATTCCAAGGTACTTCAGTGTAAAAAACGATGAATCGCCCATCTCGTAAATCTTATTAAAAATATCGTAGGATTGCTTATACTTTTTCTGATCGGCAAAAAGCTTTCCTTTTAATTTAAGTAAAGGAATATAAAGGGAATCAACCTCTAGCGCACTATCTGCTTCGGCCACGATATCTTCGGTTGGAACCTGAAGTTGATTGAGCAACTTGAGATACTTGACTACAATATCCAGATTCTGCTTATTAAGTGAAATTGCACAGTCGTAAGAGTTAATTGCATCGAGGAAATTATTCAATTGTGCAGAGCAATCGGCACGTTGATCCCAAAAATAAAAGTTGGTTGAATCGTAATTGGTTAGCCAACAGTAGTTGAAAAATGCCTTGGCATAATCACCCTCCCTTTTTAAAACGTTCGCATACTGCAAGCGTGTATTGATACATAACGAGTCTAACTTCAAAATTTTCTCATACTGTTTTTTTGCCATTGTGATGTTTCCATAGGAGTATAGACTTCGGGCATATCCTTTAAGCGCAGGAATGTAGGTTGAATCCAATTCCATTGCCCTTTTGTAGGCAAAAGATGCGCTATCATAACGTCCAATATTCTCGTAAATTAACCCTTTTAGTTGATTATACCGCAATGTGTTGTTTTGCTGATTATCTTTCAACAATGTCAATGCACGATTATAATCGCCTTCCGATAAAGCGATTTCAACCTTAATTAATGAATCGTCCTGAGGCTGGGAAAAACACGTTTGCTGTCAATACGCTCAGCAGCGATATAAAGGGGATAACTAGTTTTTTCATCTATTTTAAAGGTTTTATTATGATACGATAAAAATAACAATTATTACGAAAATTTATTTTGCATAATTCTCGTCAAATTTTGATGTTTCAAAAAGATGTTCTATCATTGCAATAGAAAAAATAGACAATGAATTTATCATTTCAAAATATTTTGTGGTGGCTTGGTGTAAAATTCAACCTAGGGGAATTTTAGGCTAAGTGCTACTTTACAGTATAGGCCGCAGGAAACCCCTGCGGCCTTTGTTTTTTCTAACAATTTTCAATTAAACAACTTGACAAACAGACTATACATAACAATCAACTCATTATGGTGGTGGCGGGGGCTTCCCCGCGCATAGTCTGGTTTCCTGTGCCCAAGGTGGCGCACTTCCAAAATTCAAGTTTTTATTTAACTATTAATTATTCAAGTTTTATCAGTTCACAATAAATCTAATGTTTTGTGTCTGATATCTAAATATATAAAAAAAACAAAAACCATGGAAACACAAGTAATATCAACTGAAATAAAAGTATCGCCAATTGCATCGATGTTGAACAATAATGGCCGTTATGGCGAATACGGTGGTGCATATATCCCCGATGTTTTAGCAAAACCTCTGGAAAAT
The DNA here is from genome assembly GCA_036322835.1 of Tenuifilaceae bacterium CYCD. Taxonomy (NCBI): domain Bacteria; kingdom Pseudomonadati; phylum Bacteroidota; class Bacteroidia; order Bacteroidales; family Tenuifilaceae; species Tenuifilaceae bacterium CYCD. Next base: position 3,427,636 of record AP027304.1, read on the forward strand.
GTTGCGTTAGAATTCGATAAACTCTGCAAGGATAAAAACTTCAATAACGAGTTTATTCATTATCTAAAACAATTCGTGGGACGACCTTCGCCTCTTTACTACGCTAAACGATTATCGGAATTTGTTGGCTCAACCATCTACCTAAAGCGCGAGGATTTAAACCACACCGGCTCACATAAAATCAACAATACAATTGGTCAGGTTTTGGTTGCCAAACGTATGGGCGCTAAGGAAATTATTGCAGAAACTGGCGCTGGTCAACACGGTGTGGCTACTGCAACTGCAGCAGCATTAATGGGAATTCCTTGCAAGGTTTTCATGGGCGCCAAGGATGCAGAGCGTCAAGCGTTGAATGTACACCGAATGAAACTGCTAGGAGCCGAGGTAATAACTACCCAAATGGGAACTGCAACGCTTAAAGATGCCGTTGATGCTGCGTTGGGCTACTACATTGAGCATCCAACTTCATACTATTTACTTGGCTCGCAGGTTGGACCTCATCCATACCCAAGAATGGTTGGCTACTTCCAGAGTGTTATTGGACAGGAGGCACGAAACCAAATTCTGATGCACGAAGGCCGTTTACCTCAAGCAATATTCGCCTGCATTGGTGGTGGTTCAAATGCTATAGGCCTTTTCTCTGGATTTTTAGATGATACAGAGGTTGCCATTTATGGTGCCGAGGGAGGAGGAATAGCTCAGCCAAACAATACTGCAGCAACTCTATCGTTTGGAAAGCCAACCGTATTCCAAGGAACGTACTCCTACTGTTTGGTCGATAGTGAAGAAAATCCAATTGAATCGCACTCAATTGCTGCAGGTTTAGATTATCCAGGAATAAGTCCACAGCACGCATACCTGAAAGATACAAAAAGGGCAAGTTATCATCCTGTTACTGATGACGAAGCCGTGGAAGCATTTATGCTACTATCGAAGTTAGAGGGTATCACACCTGCAATTGAATCGAGCCACGCAGTTGCTTTAGCAACAAAACTTCTTAAGAATAAGGAAATGCTTGCTATTATTAACCTATCAGGACGAGGAGATAAGGATGTAGACAGAAAACTATAACTGAATGAAACTACATTGATTCTGACACAAGCGAAGTTTTAACTTAGGCTGAAACTTCGCTTGTTTAATACGAATAATTTTAGCAAAAAAATAATTGCATGATTTTTGCTCAACAAATGCTACATTTACAAATAAATTTGACAAAGCATTGATTTATGAAAAAGGTTATTCTCATTTTGCTCTCTATTACTATAATCAATTCAGTTTTTTCGCAGGATATAACCCATATTACAGGGGCTAAAGGCCGTCAAGTCATTGTAGGAAATATTAACGAAGACGAAGCCAAAAACAGAGCTTTAGCTGAGGCAAAACTTAATGCGCTAAAAATGGCTGGAGTCTCTGAACATATTCAATCATACGATTTTCTTTTTAAAAGTGAAATAGGAACAAAATTCGATGAAGTATTCATGTCCGATATGCAATCGGAAATTAGAGGTGCCGTAAAGGATTACACCATGAAAGTGGATAAAGGAATGGACGAGTTTAAAAATTTTTACATTGAAGTTACCATAGATGCCAACATTATCCTTTACACAACAGGTTCCGATCCTGCTTTCTCAGTCAAAATAGAAGGAATTGAACAAGGCTACAAGAATGGAGATAAACTAAAATATAGCATAACTCCATCGATAGACTGCTACCTAAATATTTTCAACCTATACTCGAACAATGCTTCGGTTGTGTTCCCGAATGAATTTGAAAAGTCAATCCTCTTAAAAGCAAATGAAAAAATCACTTTTCCCCAAAGCGTTCTACTCGATGGATATATCCTGGAGAAATCGACTAACGAAGCCGAAAAAAACAAACTTCTATTTGTGTTTACCAAAGATAAAATACAGTATATCAACTATACAATAAATACTGAAGGAGATCAAATTACAAAGTTCGAAGACATATCCAGTTGGCTTTTTGGCATTTCGCCTGATAAAAGAGTAAATTACTTTATTCAATTCGTGATTTACTAAACTTTAAAAATTCCAAACTGTACAACATTTCTAATCTATAAAAAATGAGAGCGGATTTTTGATCCGCTCTTTTAATGCATTTAACCAGTAAATTAGTTAAATAGTACGGTATTAGGGCCAATGCCTACCTCGAATTCACCCTTATCAGCTCCGATATTACTATATATTTCAAGAGTTCCTGCACTTGAAAAATTTGGAGCCAATAAGGCATAAATATCATCGTTATTAGGGTTAACGTTAAATCCATAAAAATATCCATCAACTGTTGGAGCAGTTGCTAATTCACGAGAATCTACAGGGAGTTTATATATTCCATTAAAACCATAGCCTCCACCATAAAAAACAGCATCTCTGTTTGAGTTGATATCTATATGCGAAGGGTGCTGATCCTGAAATAAAACTACACGTTCTGCTGTCGTTCCATCAATTCTTGCTAGTTCCGATGGCGATTGACTAGTAATATTCCAATTTGCATCGTACTCAATATAACCCGAACAGATAGCCCAAACATCACCATTCTTATCTACAACCAATTCCTTTGGACAATCGGCAACGTTGATAGTATTCTCCAAAGTATTGGAGGACGGATCAATAACTGAGATAGTATTACCTAATTCAAAGCCACCACTATTGGCCACATAAATTTTTCCATTTGAAAAAGCAATTCCCTCGCATCCTTTGCCAAGAGTAATGCTAGTAATTAAACTATAATCTTCGGTTGAAAATACTTTAACCGAACCATTTTCGCCATAACTTCCCCACTGTGTAACATATAGCTTAGAGTTCACAACAATAGCACAGCGTGGATTTACCAACCCTTCAATAGTATATAATTGCTTAAAATCGGCACTACTTGCAACTTCCACCTTCCCCGAGTTATTAAGCACCATGTATATTTTACCATTGCTAATTACTGCACCCTGAAGAACATCTCCAAGTGAACGACTATTTACCATATTAAATACATCGTTTTGAACACTTGTACCTCCGTACTTATAAAAACTTATCGATGCATTCGAATTACTATAGGAGCCTTCGTTTAAAACAATAGCACCTAATTCATATTCTCCTGTGGTAGCATCATCTTTTTCGCATGAAACAAATAGGAATGCCACTAGTCCTGTTAAAAGTAAAACTTTTAGGTTTCTCATAATTTTATGGATTTATGTGTTAATTGTTGATTTGATTCAAATCTATTGTTACCGCAAAGATGTAGTTTCGAAGAGGCATTGCATAATTAGCAACCAACTGATAATTCTCGTTCCAAATATTATTTACTGTAAACCTAAGGTTAACCCTAGCTGGATGTAATTTAAAATTGTACTCGATATTTAAGTCGCCCAAATTAAAATAAGGTAAAGTGCTCGTATAATCCTTATACCTCTCGCCATTGAATGTATGACTATACGAGATTCCAAAACCGTTCCAGAACAACTGAATTGCTCCATTGAATTTATGCTTGGGGACATATATCAATGGCTTTCCATCATAGTTTTCCTGTCCATAAATTTTTGAATGAATATAGGTGTAAAACCCATTTACAGTAAAGTATAACCGATCAACAGTAAAATGCAAATCGGCTCTGGTTTCCAAACCGTATGTTTTTAGATTATCAATATTATAAGGTTTCCACCGCCCCATCGCATCAGGATCCGAAAACCAAGTTATACAATCGTCGATATCGGACACAAAAGCAGTTGCGGATGATTTAAATCCATTGCGTTCAGCACTCTTAGAATACTCTATACCAAACTCTCCACTCCAACCGTACTCTGGTTTAAGATTTAAATTACCTTCGGCATAGGTGGATGGAGCCCAATACAAATCGTTTAACGTAGGAACCCTATAATTTTTTGATAAGTTGGTTTTTAATTTAAGTTCCTTGGCCAGCGCAAAATCTGCTCCTAACGAAAAAATAAACGGTTTTGTTTCGCCATCAACAATCTCATCCCTCACGCTAAATGCAGTATTAAATTTTTTATCAAGAAACATCAATCTATATGAACTAAAAAACGCTATTCGGTTCCTGTGAACATTATGCAAATACGCTTCGGACTCGGCCAACTCATTAGTATAGTTGGCTCCAGCAATAATCTCACTAAAGGATCTAATTGGAATTTTTGCTTCCAATTCGTTAATCTTCGAAACAGACCGATTTTCGGTATACTCTCCGGTTTGAGGATTAGAATAGTTTATGCCCACATCCATCCACCCATTTTTCAATGAAATTACTATTGAATTAATATTTAATTTAAAATTTGATGATAACAGAAAATTTTTATCAACCTGACTTGCATCACTTGGTATTGATGCTGACATTAGGGTTTGAATATTCTTATCGTTATGCTGATACCACCCCGATACGCTCCAACTAAAATTGTTATTAAATTTTAGATCAACATCACCCAAGACTCCTTTTTGATCAGCCTCGGCATTGGTGATTTTCTCCTTATCCTGATTGATTTTTGTAGTATTGATAAACTCAAAATCGTTATCGGCCTTATTCGAATAGCCTTTCAAAGCCAGTGCAAACTTTCGATTTCCCCATTTTGCATTGGCCGAAATTGTTTTTGTATTGCCACTACCGTAGCCAACCGATGCAGAAAATCTATTGGGATCATTAATTACATTGTCGCTCGATAAACGCAATACTCCAGTTACAGCACCACTCCCGTATAAAGTTCCAGAACCCCCATACTGTAGTTGAATACTATTAAACATATTGACCGGCAACAACGAGAGATTAGTGCTGCCGTTCATTGGATTCTGAATATTCAATCCATTCCAAACAATTGTAGTATGCGAAGAACTACCGCCTCGCATTATAATACTGGACAATCCACCCAATCCGTAACTTTTGATATTCACACCACTAGTTGACAATAAATCGGAGATTGAACGATTATTAAAGCGTTTCAGGGATATTGTATCTATAGTTTGAACAGTTGCACCAATAACATGTGCATCGCGCAAATTGGCATAAACATGAACTTCCTGTATCTGGAATATTGTATCCGAAAAACAGGTTTGAGCCATTGCATTGGCATAAATGGCACAGCCAGCAAATAATAGTGTCAAAACTCTCAAAACATACATAGCTACAAATGATTAATTAGTTATCAATCATTCGTAACCATCGGATTTAGTGAAAATAGAACTTAAGGTAAATTCATTCTGTCCTACTCTACGCTTTTCTACCCGAAAGCTACGAAAATGCAGTTTGGCAGGTCTTCTGGCTTGCTCCATCTTTTAAGGCCTTCCCATCCGCTAAATTAGAGGACAGTGGCGGGGATTTAAAAGACATTCCAATGAGCTTACAGCTGCGGGGACAGCCTCGGATTTTAACCGAGTTCCCTTTTTAATTCCTTTCGGAAACCAAAATACGATGCAAGTTTATGGCAAAGTTTTCAGATATACAAATGTTGTTAAACAGATAAGTTTGGGATTTAGATTATGATGTTCATATTGAGAAAGCTAAACGTTTCCTGAAAACTTGGAAAATTCGCAACTTAGTTTGTTTATTGGAAAATGTAGTATTAATCAATAAAAGGAAGTAGATGATTTTCAGCGTAGAGAAAATTAACGAAGAGAAAAATCATGATAATTTTCAAGAAAAAATCATCAAACCGCTAAAATTGCTTTTTATATTTGATGAATATTTATAATTTTGCGTCGCAAAGTTATTGGCCGGTTCCGTAGCTCAGTTGGATAGAGCAACAGCCTTCTAAGCTGTGGGTCGCGCGTTCGAATCGCGCCGGAATCACTAAAGAGATTAAACTTTTACTGAATGGCTTTCCTAGATTGGAAAGCCATTTTCTTTTTCCAATAAAAATAGCCGTGCTCATTAACAGCATATGTGCTGGATAATGGGTGTTAAATAATTGCGGCGGAATCATAAAAAAAATCAAGGGTCACTTTTTTTAAGTGACCTTTTTGCTTTTAACACAGTTTACACATAACCATTGAACATACAATGTGTTATTGCGTTATATTTCGACAAAATTTAATTACAAATGAAGATTCCTCAAATAGTTATATTCCTATCGGTTGTTCTATCGGTCTACTTTTTGGTAAACACCTTTATTTATGTTCAAACAAAACCAATTTTCTCCATTTCGAGTTTAGGAATTTGGCTTAAGGTGATATTCTGGCTGCTAGTATTCTCCTATCCTATAGGCCGAACACTGGAGGGTTTTGCAAGCGGTGCTGCATCGTCGTTTTTAATCAAGATGGGCTCAATTTGGCTTGGCGCAATGCTATATCTTTTCCTAGCATTTCTTTTGCTCCTTATTATTAGGTTTACCAATAGCCTTTTCAACATTACCGATTATCTCGATTTTAAGAATCACCTAAACTATAAGCAAATTGCCGTTATTGGCGTATATGCTATTACTGCTTTAGTACTAATTGTAGGTCATATCAATGCAATTAGCCCAAAAGTAAGCAGGGTAACCATAAATACCGATAAAAATATAGGTAGTTCTAGTTTAAGAATTGTGGCTGTTTCCGATATTCACCTAGGTACTATTATTGGGAAAAATCAACTCAACAAGTTGGTAAACCTTATCAACGAGCAAAAACCCGATGTTGTTCTTTTGGCTGGCGATATTTTCGATGAGGATATTGCGCCGGTGGTTAATGGCGGAATGGGTATACTTTTCGAGCAAATAAAATCTAAGTATGGGACCTACGCAGTAACCGGAAACCACGAGTATTTTGGAAAATTCGAGGCTAAAATCGACTACCTAAAACAGCACAAAGTGAATGTTCTTAGGGACTCTTCCGTTCTTGTCGATAATTTTTATGTGATTGGTCGTGAGGATAGGCAAAGTAACTATGCATTGAGCAGAACCCGAAAAACCATAGAAGAATTGGTAGATAGTCTCGATAAATCAAAATTGATGATTCTTTTAGACCATCAACCCTACAACTTAAATGAAGCACAGGAGAGCGGTATTGATATACAGCTATCGGGACATACGCATCACGGACAAATGTGGCCATTCAACTATGCTACACAAGGAATATTTGAGGTGAGTAGAGGGTATCATATTAAAGGTAATACTCATTACTACGTATCTACGGGCTTTGGAACTTGGGGTCCAAGAGTTAGAATAGGGAATAGACCTGAGATTGTGGTGATTGATATTAAGCGTTAAACGTAAAATGTTAAACGTTAAAAGTAGATTCATTTGCCAATGAATCTACTTTTAATTAAACTAACAACAATCAAAGAACAACCATCAACCTTATTGTTAATAAATTATATCAATAATTATCAACACATTACATCTTGATCACTAAAATTAATTATTATCGTAAAGGTTAATGATTATTTTTGTGATTGTAAAAGTTGATTAATGGAGAATTTTATTGTATCGGCTCGGAAATACCGCCCGGCAACGTTCAAAAGCGTTGTGGGTCAATCTACTTTAACCACTACACTTAAGAACGCCATTCAGCGTAAGCAGTTGGCTCAAGCCTACCTATTCTGTGGGCCTCGTGGAGTTGGTAAAACAACCTGTGCGCGTATTTTTGCCAAAACAATAAACTGCCAGAATCTAACATCGGAACTGGAGGCTTGCAACGAGTGCGAGAGCTGCGTATCGTTCAACACCAACCGTTCATACAATATCCACGAGCTCGATGCTGCTTCGAACAACTCCGTTGAAGGAATCCGTAAGTTGATTGAGCAGGTACGTATCCCCCCGCAAATTGGAAAGTACAGCGTGTATATCATCGACGAGGTTCACATGTTGTCGCAGAGCGCTTTCAACGCATTCCTAAAAACATTGGAAGAACCACCTGCACATGCCATTTTTATTATGGCTACAACCGAGAAACATAAAATTCTTCCTACAATTCTTTCGCGCTGCCAGATATTCGATTTTAACCGAATTAAGGTTGAGGATACTGTTAAGTATCTTGAATATATAGCGCAAACCGAAAAGGTAGAGTACGAGGTGGAAGCACTCAATGTTATCGCCCAAAAGGCTGATGGTGCAATGCGCGATGCCCTTTCAATTTTCGACCAGGTAGTTAGTTTTAGCGATAATCATATCACCTACAATAAGGTAATTGAAAACCTAAACGTGCTCGATTACCAGTACTACTTTAAGTTAACCGAGAATTTCCTAAAAGGCGAGATGGCCGATTCGCTAAGAATACTTGACGAATTACTATCCAAAGGATTTGATACGCAGCAATTCGTAAGTGGGTTAAGCCTACATCTGCGCAATATTCTTGTTTGCAAAGACCCTCAAACTATACAACTTCTAGAGGTTGGTGCTGCAATTGCCGAGAAGTATAAACAGATGGCCGCGCAGTGTCCTCCCGATTTTTTGGTAAGCGCACTACAACTCTCCAACGTGTTTGATGTGAGTTTCAGGCAGAGTCCCAACCAACGCTTACACGTTGAACTATTGCTGATCAGACTTTGCGGTTTGAATCAGGAAAAAAAAAAATCTGACAGTCTAGATTTCATTTCCGATAATCCTTACGAGGTTTTCTCTGCACCAAAAGTGCAGGCCAATACTGCACCAGCATCCCGACCCGTAATGCAAAGCGTACAGGTTCCTACAACTGAGCAACCTGCAGCTACCCGCAAACCTATGCCCAAAACAACCTCATTAAAGGGCATAATGAGCGGCAATTACCAAGCACCCCAAAAGGAGGAAGTAAAAGTTTCAGAAGCATCCCCTACAAAAGCAGAACACACATCTATTACAGAAAATAAACCATTCACTCAGAATGATTTAGAGGAGACCTGGAACAGTTACGCAGAAATTATTAAAACCGAAAAGCCTGGCCAGTTTAGCCTAATGCAAAACTACTCGCCAATTTTGGTGGAGAGCAATAAGGTTATAGTAAAGTTTGAAGGACAAATTCAGGTCGATCTTTTCCAAGAAATAAAGTTGGATTTGTTGATGTATCTTAAAAAGACTTTAAGAAATCTTGCAATAGATATTACCGAAGAAATTGAAGTTACAGAAGGACCGCAAAAAAATAGGTTATTCACCTCCGACGATAAATTAAAGTTTTTGATAGAGCAAAACCCCGCTATACTTAGGATGAAACAACAATTGAATCTCGATTTTAGTTAGTTTATCTCCTCCTTCGAGTTCCTTCGTGATTTCCTTTGTGCGCCTTTGTGGTTAAATTCTTATTTAACTCTTACCTTGCATTTATTCTTCTCTAAACAAAACCAACCTCTATTTGTTAATACAATAACATTAAGTAAATTTGATGTTGTAATGTTTATTTTGACTAACTAAAACCTAATTAAATATGAATAAAAAAGTTGAAAAAGCTATTAACGAGCAGATTAATGCCGAATTATGGTCGGCTTACCTCTACCTTTCTATGTCGGCTCACTTTGCAACCGAAGGTTTGAATGGTTTTGCAAACTGGTTCCGTATTCAATGGCAAGAGGAAACAACCCACGCTATGAAATTTTTCGATTACCTAATTGAACGTGGAGGCAAACCCGAATTAAAACCAATCAAAGCTGTTGAAACAAAATGGAACAGCCCATTACACGCTTTTGAGGAAACACTAAAACACGAGAAAGTGGTTACATCGCTTATCAATAACCTTATGGATATTGCTATTGAGGAAAAGGATCACGCTACAAAAGGTTTCCTACAATGGTTTGTTGATGAACAAGTTGAAGAGGAAGCAAATGCTCAGGAAATAATTGATACTTTAAAGTTAATTAAGGGTGAAGGAAACGGTCTGTTTATGATTGACAGGGAACTAAAGCAAAGGGTATTTGTTGATGCTACAGCAAAGGCTTAAGAGTTAAAATCCATACTGATAAAAAGGGGGCTATGCGCTCCCTTTTTACTTACCCAATACTCTGATTTAAAACGCAGGGTTATTCATTTTCTCATTTCTCGTCCTACTTCAATCTTCCTACTTCCAACTCCTTGTTAATTCTTTTTAACTTAATATTTTCCTTTTCCCTGACTTTTCGAAAAAAAACGGTTAAATTTGTTGGCTTTAAACAAAATAATTTACTGTAAAATGGGAATTAATAAATTTTTCGCTAAACTTTTTGGAACAAAGTCAGACCGCGATTTACGGGAATTGATGCCAATTCTTGATAAAATAAAAGAGGTTTACCCCAAATACACAACCCTATCAAACGACGAACTACGTAACGAATCTGCAAAACTTCGTGCAAAAATCAAGGAGTACATTGCCGAGGATGAGACTAAGGTTGAAACCCTTAAGCAGAAGATGGAGTCTGATACCATTGGGTACGATGAAAAAGACGAAATCTACAAAGAAGTTGAAAAGACTAACAAGTTAATTGATGAGAAAATTGAGGAAATCCTCAACCAGATTCTCCCCGATGCCTTCTCTATCATTAAGGAAACCGCACGCCGATTCAAGGAGAATGAATTGGTTGAAGTAACCGCATCGGAATTCGACCGGAACCTTTCTGCGCATAAGGATTTTGTTACTATAGAAGGCAATAAGGCGATTTATAAAAATCGTTGGATCGCTGGCGGTAATGAGATTGTGTGGGATATGGTTCATTATGATGTACAGCTAATCGGAGGTGTCGTTCTTCATCAAGGTAAAATATCTGAGATGGGAACTGGTGAAGGTAAAACCCTTGTTGCCACACTACCGGTTTTCCTAAATGCATTGGCAGGAAAAGGTGTTCACGTTGTAACCGTTAACGACTATTTAGCTCGCCGTGACTCAGAGTGGATGGGACCTATCTACGAATTCCACGGATTATCTGTTGATTGTATTGACAAACATCAACCCAACTCCGATGCTCGCCGTAAAGCATACAATGCAGATATTACTTTCGGTACCAATAACGAGTTCGGTTTCGACTATCTCCGCGATAATATGGCTGTTGCTCCCGAGGATTTGGTTCAACGAAAACATCACTTTGCTATTGTCGATGAGGTTGACTCCGTGTTAATTGACGATGCACGTACACCACTTATCATTTCTGGTCCTGTTCCAAAGGGCGATGACCAAATGTTTGAGGAATATAAGCCTAAGGTTGAAAAACTAGTAAACGCACAAAAAGCATTGGTTACACAGCTCCTTGCCGATGCTCGTAAACTGATATCAGAAGAAAAGACTGAAGATGGGGCTAAACTTCTTCTTCGTGCATTCAAAGGTATGCCAAAGTACAAGCCACTTATTAAATATCTGAGTGAACAGGGTATTAAGGCATTGCTGCACAAAACTGAGAACTTTTACATGCAGGATAACAACAGGAACATGCACGTCATCACCGATGATCTTTTCTTTGTTATCGACGAAAAATTAAACTCTGTTGAACTAACGGATAAAGGTATCGATTTAATCACCAGTTCATCCGAAGATCCTAGATTTTTCGTGTTGCCCGATATAGGAAGTGAAGTTGCTGAGATTGAAAAAACAGTCCATGAACACGCTGAAAAGGTTACTAAAAAAGACGAACTACTTCGCGATTACGCAGTAAAATCAGAGCGAGTACATACTGTTCACCAACTACTAAAAGCATACGCAATGTTCGAAAAGGACGTTGAGTATGTGGTTATGGACAACAAGGTTAAAATTGTTGACGAGCAAACAGGCCGTATTCTTGAGGGTCGTCGTTATTCCGATGGTTTGCACCAAGCAATCGAGGCAAAAGAGCATGTTAAGATAGAAGCAGCAACTCAAACATTTGCAACCATTACGCTTCAGAACTACTTTAGGATGTACCACAAACTTGCGGGTATGACTGGTACTGCCGAAACTGAAGCTGGTGAGTTCTGGACTATCTACAAACTTGATGTTGTTGTTATTCCAACCAACCGTCCTGTTGTTCGTAAAGATATGGACGATTTGGTGTACAAAACCAAACGTGAAAAGTACAACGCTGTTATTGATGAAATTGTAAAACTAACTGATGCTGGCCGGCCAGTACTCGTGGGGACAACCTCAGTTGAAGTTTCGGAACTATTAAGCAGAATGCTTAAACTGAAAGGTATTAAGCATAATGTATTGAATGCGAAACAGCACCAGCGCGAAGCCGATATTGTTGCAGAGGCTGGTCGTCCCAAAACCGTAACCATTGCAACCAATATGGCGGGTCGTGGTACCGATATCAAGTTAACCCCAGAAACTAAGGCTGCGGGCGGTTTGGCTATTATTGGTACCGAGCGTCACGAATCTCGCCGAGTTGACCGTCAGCTACGCGGACGTTCTGGTCGTCAAGGAGACCCCGGTACATCTCAATTCTACGTTTCGTTAGAGGACGATTTGATGCGCCTGTTCGGATCGGACAGAATTGCTAAAATCATGGACAGACTAGGCTTGAAGGAAGGCGAGGTTATTCAGCACTCAATGATTTCGAAATCCATTGAACGTGCTCAGAAAAAGGTTGAGGAGAACAACTTTGGTATCCGTAAGCGTTTGCTTGAGTATGATGACGTAATGAATGCTCAGCGCGAGGTTATTTACACACGTCGCCGCCATGCACTTTACGGCGAAAGACTTGACGTGGATATCTCCAACATGTTCTACGATGTTTGCGAATCGATGGTAGGTGAATTCCACGGGAATTACACTCACGAAGATTTCAACTTGGAAGCAATTAAGAATTTTTCCATTGAAGTACCTGTTACGGAAGAAGAGTACATCGATCTTAAACCTGTTGAAATTACAGATAAACTTTACGACTCCACCATTAACGCCTACGACAGAAAGATTGCAACAATTGCGAACCAAGCTTACCCTGTAATTAAGGATGTATACGAGAAACAATCGGCCATCTACGAAAATATTGTAGTTCCTATCTCCGATGGCCAGAAGATTTACCAGATTGTTACCAACCTGAAAAAGGCTTACGAGTCGGGAGGAAAAGACCTAGGCCGTTCGTTCTCAAAAACTATCATCCTTTACACCATAGATGAATACTGGAAAGAGCATCTACGCGAAATGGATGAGTTAAAGCAAAGCGTTCAGAATGCAGCTTACGAGCAAAAGGATCCATTGCTTATCTATAAACTTGAGGCCTACGAGTTATTCCGTACAATGATTGATAAGTTGAACAAGGATATCGTTTCAATTCTTGCGAAAGCGTTCATTCCGCTACGCGATCCAAGCCAGGTGCAGGAAGCGCGTCAGCGTAAGCATACCGATATGAGCCAGTATCAAACCAGCCGTACAGACAACCTGCAGGCTGGCGCAAATACTCAAGCGCCAAATCGTGAGCCTGTAAAAGTTGAGATGAAGATTGGCCGTAACGATCCCTGTCCTTGTGGAAGTGGAAAGAAATACAAGGCGTGCCACGGTAAAAACGAAAATTAAATCTGACATCTTGTCTCTAAATCTAGAATCTAATTAATCAATGTCTACAGAACAATTTATTCAGGAAAAAACACAAGGAGTTATCGAAAGTTTATACGGCACAAAGCCCGATATCTCCTTGGTTCAAATACAAAAAACACGTAAGGAATTCGAAGGCGACTACACATTGGTCGCCTTTCCACTGCTTAAAATATCAAAGAAATCACCAGAGGCAACATGTCAGGAAATTGGTGAAGCAATGGTGAAAAGTAACCCTGTATTTCAATCATTCAATGTAGTAAAAGGGTTCCTTAACATTTCGCTATCAGCCAACTACTGGGCTGATGTACTAAACTCAATTATTGCTGACAAAGAATTTGGATTCAAACAACCAAATCCAGCTGATAAACCTGTAGTAGTGGAGTTTTCATCACCCAACACAAACAAACCATTACACCTTGGCCACATCCGAAATAATCTACTTGGATTTTCAATTTCAAGAATTCTTGAGAAAAGTGGGAAACGAGTAATCAAGGTAAACCTAGTAAATGACCGTGGAATCCATATCTGCAAATCAATGATTGCATGGTTAAGGTTTGGCAACGATGAAACCCCTGAAAGCACTGAAAAAAAAGGCGATCACCTTGTTGGCGATTACTACGTTAGATTCGACAAGGAGTATAAAGCAGAAATTAGTAGTTTGGTTGCACAGGGAATGACCGAGGATGAGGCAAAAGCCAAAGCTCCTATCCTACTCCAAGCGCAGGACCTATTGCGCAAATGGGAAGCCAAAGATCCCGGAACTATTGCATTGTGGAGTAAAATGAACGGTTGGGTTTACAGTGGTTTCGAAAAAACCTACAGTTCGTTAGGAATTTCGTTTGATAAAACCTACTACGAATCGCAAACCTACTTGTTAGGCAAATCTGTTGTTAACGATGGATTAAACCGAGGCATTTTTAAACAAAAGGATGATAGTTCCGTTTGGATCGACTTAACGGCTGATGGACTTGACGAAAAGTTGCTTCTCCGTTCCGATGGAACTTCAGTTTACATCACCCAGGATATTGGCACAGCTATTCAACGTTATGAAGAGTTTAAGTTTGACGAACATATTTATGTTGTTGGGAACGAGCAAGAATACCATTTTCAGGTTCTTAAACTGATAATGAAGAAACTTGGCTACGATTGGTCCGATGCACTATACCATTTATCCTACGGAATGGTTCAATTGCCCGAAGGCAAAATGAAATCGCGCGAGGGAACCGTGGTTGATGCGGATGATTTAGTGGCTGAAATGGTAAGCACTGCCCGCGAAATGTCCGAAGAACTAGGAAAACTCGATGATATTGAATCTACAGAAGCCGATCACGTTAGTCAAATTGTAGGACTTGGTGCACTGAAATACTTCATCCTAAAGGTCGACCCCAAAAAGAATATGACCTTCAATCCCAAAGAGTCTATAGACTTTAATGGGCATACAGGGCCATTCATCCAATACACCCACGCCAGAATTCGGTCGGTTCTAAGAAAAGCGGGGAACATACAACTTGGCAATCAAATAAAATCCGAACACATCTCCTCGGCCAAGGAACTAGGTTTAATACAAATGATTAATCTATTCCCCGAAACTGTTGGAATTTCGGCGGAATCGCACAATCCTGCAATAATTGCAAACTTTGCATTTGAATTAGCCAAGGAGTACAACCAGTTCTATCACGAGTACCAAATCCTCAAGGAATCGAACGAGGGTATAAGGCAATTCCGTTTGGAACTATCGCTTCAAATTGCTGATGTAATTAAACGGTCGATGTGGCTATTGGGAATTGAGGTGCCTGATAAGATGTAATAATTACAGTTTATAATACTGAGTAAGGGGCTTTACAGCCCCTTTTTTATTTAATCCTGTACTCGAAGGAAAATCCCTATAAGTATCAGCATATTGGATATAAAATATTATTAAACAACAACATAACATCTCAATTTTGAATTAATCTTCGATAAGTGTTTTTTATATGTCGATAGTCGTTGTTTGTCGATATTAGAATTTACATTTTTTAACATTCGATAAATTTAACCACTGAGAAATTAACAAATATTTACTAACCTAAACAAATTTAAACTATGAGAAAAATCTTTACCCTGTTGGTAATCATTCTCTTTTCGGGTGCAACTCTATTTGCACAAGAAATCCAAAAGAAGGATCTTGATCAAAATGGGCTTCCAACCTTTGTAAAGTTCGACACAAAAGGGAAAGTAGCAGTTAAGGCAGAATCCAAAGCTGTTTTGTCAAACATTTTAAACTTGACAAAAGATGATGACTACAAATCATTACGCTCTGAAAATGACCAAATTGGTTTTATTCACGAAAAGTTTCAACAGTACTATAAAGGTATAAAAGTTGAATACGGTACATATACGGTACATAGCCGTAATAACCTAATCGAATCGATGAGTGGTGAGTTTAAGTTGATCAATAAAGTTGATATAAAACCATCTATCTCGGTTGAAAAAGCAATTGAAAAAGCGAAAGCTTTTGTAAATGCTCAAAAATACATGTGGGAGGAAAATAAGGAATACGCTCCTACCTGTGAACTTGTAATTGTAGCTGCCGATTATGGAATGAAAGCAGATGCAACCTACGAAATGGTATTGGCATATAAAGTTGACATCTACGCTATTGAACCATTAAGCCGCGACTATATTTATATCGAAGCTCATACTGGAAAAGTAGTACACACAAATGCTATTATAAAAAGAGCAGCAGCTACAGGTACAGCAGCAACTCGCTATAGTGGCACAAAATCGATTTCAACCGACAACTATAACAGTACATATCGTTTACGCGATGTAACACGTGGTAGTGGTATTTACACCTACGATTGTAACACTTCAACCAGTTATACTAGCGCAGTTGATTTTACCGATGCCGATAATAACTGGACCGCTGCTGAATATAATAATACAGCAAAGGACAATGGTGCGTTAGATGCTCATTGGGCAGGAATGGTTACTTACGATTATTTCAAAACAATTCACGGTCGTAATAGTTTCGATGGTAGTGGAGCTTTAATAAAAACATATGTACATTATGACAGTAATTACGAGAATGCATTCTGGAACGGTTCCGTATTTACATTTGGCGATGGAGCATCAACCTTTGATATTTTAGTTTCGCTAGATGTTTTTGGCCATGAATTTGGTCATGCAGTTTGCGAAAACACATGTAATCTCACGTACTCTAAGGAACCAGGAGCTCTAAACGAAGCTTTCAGTGACATTTGGGGATGTACCATTGAGTATAAATATGCGCCCGATAAAGAAACCTGGAATATGGGTGAAGATCTAGGTTATGTTCTCCGCTCGTTAAGCAATCCTAATTCTAAACAATTACCCGATACATACAAAGGAACATACTGGGTTACCAGTTCATCGGATTATTATGGAGTACATACAAACAATGGCCCTTTCTGCTACTGGTATTATCTAATATCTGTTGGTGGTTCAGGTACAAACGACAATGGGAATGCATATTCAGTAAGTGCAATTGGTATTGAGAAAGCTGAAAAGATTGCTTATCGTATCGAAAGTGTTTATATGTCTGCAAGTTCTACTTATGCTAACGCAAGAACCTATGCAATACAGTCTGCTATTGATTTGTACGGATCTGGCTCTGCAGAAGAAATCGCAGTAACCAAAGCAATGTATGCTATTGGTGTTGGCGCCGACTATGTTTCTACTGATACTCAAGCCCCAACTGCTCCAACCAACTTGGCATCTTCAAATATTACAGAATCATCTGTTTCGTTAAGTTGGACAGCATCAACTGATAACGTTGCTGTTACAGGTTACGATGTGTACAAAAATGGCACTTTACTTGCAACCACAACCAGCACTTCGTATAGCGTTACTGGTTTAACAGCCTCTACTGCTTACACTTTCTACGTTAAGGCTAAAGATGCTGCAGGCAATGTTTCTTCTGCAAGTAACACCCTTAGCGTTACAACTTCGGCAAGTACCGACACTCAAGCACCAACTGCTCCAACAGGTCTTGCTTCAGCAAGTTTAACATCTACTTCATTTACATTAAGCTGGACAGCATCGACAGATAACGTAGCTGTTACAGGATACAATGTATACCAAGACGGAACACTACTCGGAACCGTTACAACTACAAGTTACAGTGTAACTGGCCTAACCGCATCAACTACTTACTCATACACCGTAAAGGCTAAAGATGCTGCCGGCAATCTTTCATCTGCAAGCACGGCTTTAAGCGTTACTACTCCTGCTGTTACAATATCTTACTGTACTTCAAAAGGAAGTAACTATAGCTACGAATGGATTGCAGGCGTTACTATTGGAACATTTAGCAATACTTCAACTGCTGCTGGCTACACAGATTTCACAAGCAAAGTTGCTACATTAACCGCTGGTACAACCTATAATGTAGCTTTAACCCCTGGTTTTGCAAGCTCTACATATAATGAATACTGGAAGATTTGGATTGACTACAATGCCGATGGCGATTTTGACGACACCAATGAGTTAGCCTTTGACGGTGGCGCTGTAACCAATACTACCGAAACCGGAACATTAACAGTTCCTTCAACTGCAAGCGGAACAACTCGTATGAGGGTTTCGATGAAATACAATGGCTCGCAAACCGCTTGCGAAACATTCAGCTATGGCGAAGTAGAGGATTATACAGTTACCTTTGGCGAGGCTGTTCCCGATACCGAAGCCCCAACCGCTCCAACCAGTCTTGCATCAGCAAGCATAACATCTACATCGTTCACACTAAGTTGGACTGCATCGACCGATAATGTTGCTGTTACAGGTTATCAAGTTTATCAAAACGGAACTCTACTCGGCACTGTAGCTACAACAAGTTACAGCGTAACTGGATTAACCGCTGCTACAACATACTCATATACAGTAAAAGCAAAAGATGCTGCAGGAAATGTTTCTGCTGCAAGTAGCGCATTGAGTGTTACAACATCATCAGCAACAATAACCTACTGTACTTCAAAGGGTAATAATGTTACCTACGAATGGATTGATTATGTTGCTATGGGTGGAATGACCAATACAACAACTGCAAATGGTGGATATGCAAACTTTACAAGCACTAAAGTTGCAACAGTTACCCGCGGTGCTAGCACTACTATAAATTTCAGCGCTGGATTCAAGAGCAGTTCATACACTGAATACTGGTATGTATGGATTGACTGGGATCAAAATGGAACATTCGACAGTGATGAGTTAATGAGTAGCGGATCGTCAAGCAGCAGCTCTACTCTATCCAAAACATTTACAGTTCCTTCAGATGCAACCTTGGGTACAACAAGAATGCGTGTAACCATGAAGTATAACTCGGCTCCTACAGCTTGCGAAACTTTCAGCTACGGAGAAGTGGAAGATTATGGTGTAATCGTTAGTGGAACTTCGTTCAACGACTTCACAACTGAAAATCCTTTTGCTGAAGAGATTGGCAATGAAGAAAATACTCAAGTGGTTGTATGGCCAAATCCTGCATCGGATATGATTAACGTAGCCATCAATAATGGTGAACGTTTTGGAAAAGTAAGAATCTACAACATGCTGGGATCGCTCGTAAAAGTTGTTGAAATTGAAGGCAATGAAAAGGGAATCAATATTTCCGACCTACCTGCTGGTTCATACATTATATCTGTTGAAGACGAAAAAGAACCTTTAGTAAAATCATTCATTAAAAGATAGGTTTTAGATTTACAATAAAGAAAGTCCGGGGAATCCGGACTTTCTTGTTTTATGTTGAGATATATTCTTTTATCAACCTCTACCATATCATACCCTCTACATTTTTATAAATAGTAAAACCACATCTCTCCAACAATTTGTGCGAAGAAAATATCTTGCTCAAAGGCTTCGGCCAAATCCGAAGGAATTAATCGAGGTTTAGGCTCAAGCCCAAGTTCCACCTCAAGCAATCCGTCGGCCTTTACGTATAATTGGAGTTGCATGTAGTTTAGCGGTATTATCGTTAGCCTAGGAGTATCTATCTGCATAAGCATTATTATGTTAATGCAATAAAAGTAGTAAGATATCGTCAAAGTTCAACTAACTCTAAGGTATTCATTTAGGCTCAAATAATCATTTAGGTTTCTCCAAATTATTCTATTTGAAAGAACCATCATTTTTACTAAGTTTGCAAATCTTTTGGATTAGTATTTTTTTGCTATCTAAATCTAGTGTCTAACATCTAGCATCTATATAGATATGTTTGAGAATTTATCGGAGAAACTGGAGCGGTCGTTTAAGCTCCTAAAAGGCGAAGGAAAAGTAACTGAAATTAACGTTGCAGAAACGCTAAAAGAGGTGCGTAAAGCCCTACTCGATGCCGACGTTAACTTTAAAATAGCCAAAACCTTTACCGATGAGGTGAAGCGCAAGGCTCTTGGGATGAATGTGCTTAATGCCATCAAACCAGGCCAATTGCTTGTTAAGGTGGTACACGATGAACTTGCCGAACTTATGGGTGGCAAAGCAACGGATATCAACCTAAGCGGTAATCCTGCTGTTATTCTTATTGCAGGTTTACAGGGATCTGGTAAAACCACTTTCTCAGGTAAGTTAGCAAGTCATTTAAAAAATAAAAAAGGAAAATCACCTTTGCTAGTTGCAGGCGACGTGTATCGTCCTGCTGCTATTGACCAGCTAAAGGTTCTTGGCGGTCAAATTGGTGTTCCGGTTTTTTCTGTTGAAGGTAGCACCGACCCTATATCAATTGCTAAGGACGCCATAAAGCAAGCAAAATCATCAGGACACGACGTTGTGATTATCGATACCGCTGGTCGTTTGGCAATTGATGAGCAAATGATGAACGAGGTTGCCGCAATCAAGAAAGCGGTTACTCCTCAGGAAATCTTGTTCGTGGTCGACTCAATGACTGGACAGGATGCCGTTAATACTGCAAAGGAATTCAACGATAGACTCGATTTCAACGGCGTAGTACTTACCAAGCTCGATGGCGATACCCGTGGTGGTGCTGCGCTATCAATCCGTTCGGTAGTAGATAAACCTATCAAATTTGTAAGTACCGGTGAGAAACTTGATGCGTTAGATGTATTCCACCCCGACCGTATGGCCGACCGTATCCTGGGTATGGGTGATATTGTCTCTCTTGTTGAGAAAGCTCAGGAACAGTACGATGCAGAGCAGGCTCGTGAACTTCACAAGAAAATCTTAAAGGATAGATTCAACTTCAACGATTTCCTCGACCAAATTGGGCAGATCAAGAAAATGGGTAACCTGAAAGATTTGGCAGGAATGATTCCAGGTATGGGCAAAGCAATGAAGGATATTGATATTGACGATGATGCATTTAAAGGTGTTGAAGCAATCATCAAGTCTATGACTCCTGCTGAACGCGAAAATCCTGCCTTACTTAATGGTAGTCGTCGTAAACGTATTGCCGATGGTAGCGGAACCTCAATTGTAGAAGTAAATAGATTGATGAAGCAGTTTGAGGATATGCGTAAGATGATGAAGATGGTATCCGGGGGTGGTGCAAAGAACCTTGCCCGTATGATGTCGCAACAACCCAGACGATAGTTTGATGACTATTTGACTGTTTGGCTTTCAAATCACTTAAACACTCAAGGTATTTATAACTTTATAAACTTTTAACTTTCAACTAAAATGGAACTACTTGATGGAAAACGTTTAGCCGATGAAATTAAGGCCGAAATTGCTGCCGAAGTTGAAGCAATTAAAAAGAACGGAGGAAAAATACCTCATTTAGTTGCCATAATAGTTGGTCACGATGGAGCCAGCGAAACCTACGTTGGACACAAAGAAAAATCTTGCGCTCAGGTTGGTTTCAAATCGGACGTGTTACGCTTTGAGGATACAATTACTGAGGCAGAACTACTGCATCAAATTGAATTGCTTAATACAAATCCAGATGTGGATGGCTTTATAGTTCAAATGCCACTTCCAAAGCATATCAACGAGCAAAAAGTAATTGAGGCAATCGACCCTAAAAAAGATGTGGACGGATTCCATCCTGTAAATGTTGGGCGAATGGTAATTGGCCTACCATCTTACGTTTCAGCCACTCCCGATGGTATTGTTGACCTTTTACATCGATATAAAATTGAAACTGCTGGCAAGCATTGCGTGGTTTTGGGACGTAGTAATATTGTTGGTCGCCCAATTGCTAATTTGCTTTCGCTAAAAGCAAATCCTGGTGATTGCACTGTAACTGTATGTCATAGCCGTACCCCAAATATTAAGGAATTCACGAAAACAGCCGATATCCTAATTGTAGCACTTGGCAAAGCAGAATACGTTACTGCCGAAATGGTTAAGGAGGGTGCCGTAGTGGTTGACGTTGGTATTACCCGCATTAAAAGCGATACAACCAAATCTGGCTGGAAACTTCTGGGCGATGTTAAGTTTGATGAGGTTGCACCAAAATGCAGCTACATTACGCCTGTACCAGGAGGTGTTGGCCCACTAACAATTGTATCGTTGCTTAAGAATACCTTAAAGGCAGCAAAGAAAGAGGTTTACGGATAATAAAAATAAAAACAAAATGACTATACCTGAAAATCCCATATATGTTACTCAACCTTCAATGCCTCCAATGGACGAATTTGTTGAATATCTTAAACAGATATGGGATTCAAAATGGTTAACCAATAATGGTCATTTTCATCAAGAATTAGAACAGCAACTATGCAAGTATTTAGGAGTGAATCATATTTCACTTTTCTCAAATGGCACTTTAGCATTAATTACAGCCCTTCAAAGTTTGCGTATTTCGGGAGAAGTTATTACTACTCCGTTTAGTTTTGTTGCAACCACCCATGCTCTGCATTGGAACGGTATCACGCCTGTTTTTGTTGATATCGATCCAGAAACCTTTAATATCAATCCCAACAAAATTGAAGCCGCCATCACACCCAAAACTACAGCCATTCTTCCTGTTCACGTATATGGAAATCCATGTAATGTCGAAAAAATTGAAGAGATTGCCCGTAGGTATGGGTTAAAAATACTATACGATGCAGCCCATGCCTTTGGAGTAAAAAAAAATAGCAATAGTATTCTAAACTATGGCGATTTATCGGTGTTAAGTTTCCATGCAACAAAAGTTTTCACTACAATTGAGGGTGGAGCCATAGTATCTCACTCTGCCGAGGAAAAAAACAGAATAGACCAACTCAAAAATTTTGGTTTCGTTAACGAAGTAACCATTGCTGCACCAGGGATAAATGCAAAGATGAACGAAATGCAAGCAGCCTATGGATTGCTTGAACTAAAGTATGTAGAGAATAAAATAAAGAAGCGCAAAACAAATTCTGTCCTATACAAAGAATTACTTAGCAATATTGACGGTATTACTTTAATGGATGTACCTCAAGGGATTGAACACAACTATAGCTATTTTCCAATTATTATTAACGAGTCGGTTACCAATAGGAAAAGAGACGAAGTTTACGATTACTTAAAATCAAAGAACATATTTACCCGTCGATATTTTTACCCTCTAATAAGCAATCTAGCCACGTACTCTTCATTAAAATCGAGCGAAATAAGCAACTTGCCAATTGCAAACAAGGTGGCATCCAGTATTCTATGCTTACCTATGTACCCCGATCTTACTACCGATAATATTGAGTATATTGCAAAAAGTATAAAAGAAGCGCTATGATAAACTCATTTCTATCCCGATCGGAACTCGATTCTGTTGGGTTTAAAAAAGTAGGCAAGGATGTTAAAGTAAGCCGATTTGCAAGTTTTTACAACCCTTCCAAGATTATCCTTGAGGACAATTGCAGAATCGACGATTTTTGCATCTTATCGGGCGAAATACATATTGGAAAACACTCACATATTTCGGCATACTGCGCACTATATGGGGCAATGGGAATATATATAGATGATTTTTCAGGACTATCAGCTCGCTGTACAGTATATAGCGCCATGGACGATTTTTCCGGCGATTATTTAATTGGAGCAACCCTTCCTAAGCATCTAACAAATGTTACTGGCGGAAAAGTTACAATTGAAAAATATTGTCAAATAGGAGCAGGTTCCATAATATTTCCAAATTTGAATATTGCAGAAGGTTCTGTAGTGGGCTCTATGAGTTTAGTGAATAAGTCTACTCAATCTTGGGGAATTTATATAGGTATTCCGATTAAGTTTCTTAAAGAACGAAAAAAGAACCTTCTTCGTTTCGACCTGAGTTCTCTTTAAACCTGCAGAATAAATGATATTGCACATCTTTGAATCCAATGGAATTTTTGTAAACACTGCAATTAAGTGCTTTGACAACCTTGGTAATGTAAACCATTATATTGTAATTGGTAAAAAAAAGGAATTAGATGAAAAGAATGATAATGGCAATATAACCTACATCAATAGTTTAAACAGGAAGACTAGAAAGCAAATAAATGCCGAAGTAGGTAAGTATAACCTAATTTTATTTCATGGGTTATTTGGCAAAAGCATAAACATCCTAAAATCAATAAGAACATCAAAAAATGTAAAAATAGGCTGGATTATTTACGGAACAGAGCTTGCGTTTAATCGACTTAACCCTCATTACTACCTACAGCCCAAAACAAAACTTATTTATTATAAAACTGGCCCTTACAGGATTATTCTACCTGTGTATCGATACTTCATTAGACTACTAAAACGCGATCTTTATTCACTCCAAAGTAAAGTGGATTACGTATTTCACTTCATGCCGCAAGAAATTGAAATAGCAGAGCAATTGTTTCATCGAAACTTTAGTAAACTTTGGTTCACTTATGTGTTAATGGAAGATTTTGTTGGAAACGACTTTTTAGACTCAAGGTGCGAAAAGAATGGAAATATACTTATAGGAAATTCTTCCAGCTTCTCATCCAACCATGCAGATATATTTTACAAACTTAAAGACTCCGACTACTTAAACAAAACAACGGTTTATGTCCCTTTAAGCTATGGCAATAAAATATACGCTAATCATGTTGCTAAAGTTGGGAAGAAAATACTTGGCAATTCGTTCCTTCCTCTAACTAAATTTATAGCACAAAAAGAATATCATAAAATACTCCTCTCCTGTTCCTGCGTAATTATGAACCATAATAGACAACAGGCTTTGGGTAATATAATTGTAGCATTATGGCTGGGCTCTAAGGTTTATCTTAAAGAGGGCACTTCAACTTTTCAATACTTTAAAAATCTGGGTATTTACATATACTCCATTGAAAATGATCTTGATAGCCACAATCAAAACAGTTTTGAGAGCTTAAGCGATGAACAATTAATCACAAATAGAGAAATCCTAATGAAAGTTTTTGGAAAGGAAACTTATTTGCACAACATTTCAAGTTCTTTCAACCAATTCATATAATTTTTGAGAAGAATAATCTTTTTAAATGATATCTAAGTCCTTCATAAAATCATCATTTATTTACACGGTAGTAGGATCTCTACCGCTTGCATCAAGTATACTCCTTCTCCCATTCTATGGCAATTCTTCTTTACTTTCAACATCTGACTTTGGATTGCTTGCCATTTACATTATTTTAAGCGAACTAGCCAGGATACTATTTAACTTCTCTGCCGATAATTTTTTGGGCATTAATTTCATTCATTATAACAACGACAAAGATACCTTACAGCGATTTATAGGAACATCTGCTTTATTTATTCTGTTATACGGATTAGCGATGGTTCTGATTTTTTCTTTACTTGGAAACGCTGTTTTCGGTTTGTTCTTTCCAGGGAAAAGCATAAGTTTCTTCCCGTTTGGATTTCTATCAATCGTTACTGGATTTTTTAACGGAATATTCAAAGCCTACACAACACTACTAATATTCCGTGAGAAACCCCAGCCTTACTTTTGGTCAAACCTTATTCATTTTGGTGCAGTAATAGTAATATCTGTATCAGGGCTATACATAATTCCGTTATCGCTCAATGGCCCTATATGGGGTCGGTTTATTGGCTCATTAATAACTTTCATATGGGCTATTTCATATTTCATCAAGGAAAGTCGCTTCAAGTTTGACAATTCTATTCTTAAACGGTTACTGAACTATAGCGCCCCTCTCTATATATATAGCATTTTATACTGGATTGTTTCGAATATTGACAGATACTTTATTCTTGGCTTAATGTCTGAGAGTTATGTGGCTATTTTCGATTTTGCAATAAAAATGACACTTATAGTTGAATTTCTACAAAACGGGTTATCTGCCGCAATAAATCCCAAGGTTTTTAAAATATGGAAAGAGAAAGGAGATGCACCTATAGGCGATGTTAATATTAACAAATACTTCCATGTTTTTGCACTGATAAATATTTTTTCTGTTCCTATTTTATTTATGTCAATTCCTTTATTGGTCCCAATAGTTGTAAACAACAACGATCTATACCAATCATTTACATTACTTCCTGTTCTTTTTGCTGGAATGATTGTTAGAGTATGGTACTACTACTTAATTGCGCCAGTATTCTTTTTCAAGAAAACAAGAATACTTCCCGTTGTTTTTTCAATAAGCGCTTTGTTCCAAATTATTACCACCTATTTTGGTATAAAATATTTCGATATCTACGGAGCTGTCTGGGCTAATTTCTTTACTAAAGTTTTACAGGTAGTATTACTGTCATTATTTGTACAAAAATTCTATCACTTTAAGGCTAATATCCATAAACTCGTATTATTCCCCCTTATATATATCTTGCTTTTATTATTCTCGGAGATACTTTTAAGCGATATTAATCTCTATTTATTAAACATTGTTCATCTGCTGATAATAATAACTTTGGGATATTATGTATTCCGTAAAGAAATACAAATATCCCAAATCAATAAGTTGTTTAAGAAATTCTAAAACAGATCCACCGAAATATTCTGAATAAACGCAGTATAAGTTATCTCCCTGCCTAATTTTGCTTCGGTTAAAAGCATTAGAACGGATATTTCGTCACCATCCTTAGTTGTGATATTAATTTCACGGCGTTGGCCAATTATCTTTTCTTTATTTGGATCAAGATAAGCATCTATAAATTCATCCTGGCCTTCGATATCATCGGGGAATAAAATCCTGATACTTTGGCCAAGTACCTCGTCCCTACTAACCGCAAATAACTCCTCGGCAGCCTTATTGAAAAACTGAATAACGCCGTCGTGATCGGTCATAATAATTGCATCAAGAAATCCTTCAAGTGTCTTTTCATTTCTGATTTTAACCTTTTCAATTTCTTTGAACTGATTCTTAACCTCTTCCTTTGCCTCCCTAAGTTTTCTATTTAATTCCACCTCATTTAAGCGCAACATCTCCTCCTGTTTTTTGAGCTGTTCGGTCTGCTGCTTGGTTTCTATTTCCATTAATTTTTCCCGAGTAATATCGTTGGCAATAAGAACAACCTTAGCAACCTCGTCGTACATATCATTAACGGCTGTGAAAGTGCATCTAAACCACTTCTCCTCATCATGGCTAGTTAGGAAACGAAGCTGTCCCTCGAAAGGAATTCCATGGATAATATCATCCCAAGTACGCTCAATTGCTTTTCGTTCCGAGGATGGAACCAATTCAAAAATTGATTTTTCTTTTGCCAAAGTCAATGTATACCCCATGGAAATCAAAAACTTATCATTGGCATCAATCAAATCACCTGTAGGACTAAATTCAGACTTAAACGATGATCTGTTCAACGCATTAATTTGACCTTCGTAATCCAAACTTTGCTTTTTCTGTTCTGTTGTATCAATCGCTAAGAATAGTATTTTATCTACGCCACCCATTACATTTCTTACACATGTGTAAGTAGCAATTGTCCAAAGATCCTTACCTGTTTTGGTAACAAGCTTCATGTCTCCCTCAAAGTGCTTACCTCCATGACTCAGATTTTTCCATATATCGTCAAACCATTCCCTATCTTTCTTATTAATAAACATAGACATTGGTTTTCCCTCAACTTCAGAATTACCCGAGTATTCCAATTTTTGAATAAACTTTGTATTGGCGTAGAGCAAATCTCCATTCACATCAAAATCGGCACGGATAAGGGTGTGGTTTACAGAGTTTGAAAAACTTATAAATTTCTCGGACTGACGGGTTGCCTCTTCCTGTGTTGCCTGTAATTCCTCCATATTCTGACGCATCTGCTCCTCTTTAAGCGCAAGTTCTTCGGCCTGTTCACGCGATTCTTTAAGAAGTTTTGCAGTTCGAAGATTTATTTTTACTGTAGACACTGTAGTAGCAATACTTTCAGCTACCTTTTCAAGAAATTCAACCTGATACTTTTCGAATAGATTAAATGATGCAACCTCTAAAATTCCGTGCACAGACTCATTCACCTTAAGTGGCACTAAAATTAAGCATTTAGGATTAGCCTTCCCTAACCCCGATGTCACATTTAAATAGCTATCGGGTACCTTTTTTAGTAGTATTGTCTCTTTCTCCAAACCACATGCTCCAACTAAACCTTCACGCCAAGGGACAATTTTATCAGCATACTTCCTTCGCTCATAAGCATAGCAAGCCGTCATACGGAAGTGGATATCGGTTATATCATCATCCTCCAACAAGTAAAATGCGCCCTGATTTGCTTCAACATAGTTTACTAAGTTTCGAATAATTTGGAACGAAAGTTCC
Source organism: Tenuifilaceae bacterium CYCD (assembly GCA_036322835.1). Classification (NCBI taxonomy): domain Bacteria; kingdom Pseudomonadati; phylum Bacteroidota; class Bacteroidia; order Bacteroidales; family Tenuifilaceae; species Tenuifilaceae bacterium CYCD. The sequence continues at coordinate 3,455,612 of AP027304.1, forward strand.
TCAATATTGTCGTTATTCAACCTAAGTATTTCACCAAATTTTGCCATTCCCTCAGCACTCCAACTGCGTTGCTCATCCTCTTTTCTTCGCTCAACTTCATCATCCTTACTCTTTTTTAGATTATCACGAAGATTAATAACCGCTTTTCCCAAGGCGTCCGTTTCATCCGGTATATATTCGGCTTCAATATCTCCTTCTCTTAATTTTTCTACAAACCGATACAATTTACGTTGTCTATGAAGTTCGGTCTGAGAGACCTTTTCCGCTTCAGTCTTTTCAACAGAAACATACCGAGATATAAAGAATGATGCTACCGCAATAATTATTGGGAAAGAATCAAAAAAATAAAGGATTGGCGATATTAAATGTAAATCATAAATACCAACTGGAGTATAAGGCAACCCGTGGATTAGGACACCAATAAAGAAAACTAATAGAATAAATGCTAAACCACTGAGAAATCCAAGAATTGTAGCCTTCACCACAAAAGGTTTTGAATATTCACGCTCCATAGCAATCCAAATTTTGTTTTAAAAATAGGTATTTTTTCAATCCAATAAAAATATTCATGCCAAATATAGCAATGAGTTTCTTTAAAATCAGATTGAGTTTTGAAGCGTAATGTAAATTAAGAATGAATGGCAAATTTCCTCGAAACACATACTCATATCAAAATAGTTGTTTTACAACTATTTAAACATACATCATGGTTTAATTGAGGATTATAACCACAGTAACTCTTATTTTAACTTTTTAGTAACAAAAGGAGCGATCTCATCCAACGATAGAATTTGATGTGCAGCACCCATCTTAATTGCCTCGCGAGGCATTCCAAAAACAACGCACGATTTCTCATCCTGAGCAATTGTAAAGGCACCAGCTTCTTTCATTTCCAATAAGCCGCGAGCCCCATCATCACCCATCCCAGTCATAATAACCCCCAGCGAATTAGCCCCGGCATATTTTGCAGTACTACGGAATAAAACATCAACCGATGGACGATGGCGATTTACAAGCGGACCTTCAATAACCTCAACATAGTACTTAGCTCCACTACGCTTTAGCATCATGTGATAGTTCCCTGGGGCAATTAAAGCTTGTCCTCGAAGAACGCTATCGCCATTCTGAGCCTCTTTTACCGAGATTTTGCAAATATCATTCAACCTATTAGCAAACGATGTTGTAAATTTTTCGGGCATGTGCTGGACTATAACTATTCCGGGACAATCCATTGGCATAGCCTTCAAAAAATCTGCAATAGCCTCGGTTCCGCCTGTTGATGCCCCTACTGCAATAACCTTATCGGTTGTGGTTAAAGAACCAACAGGGGTTTTTGTCATGGGAATAACAGCATCGGCCGATAACTTAGGTTCTACGGGTGGAATTTCCACCATTTTCCTTCGAACAATTTTCGAGCCTGCAGCAGCAATTATGGCATCACATATTCTAATCTTAGATTCCTCGAAGAACTTTTTGGTGTTAAGCTGAGGTTTAGTTATGATATCAACAGCACCATACTCTAGCGCTCTGATACCCATTTCGGTAGCCCTATCGGTCAAACTCGATATGATTATTACGGGTATGGGGTGCTGAGACATGATTTTACGCAGAAAAGTTAATCCATCCATCCGCGGCATCTCAACATCCAAGGTAATAACATCGGGTATCTCCTCTGCAATTTTGCGGGCAGCAAAATATGGATCGGCTGCTGTTCCCATAACCTCTAACAAAGGATCCGATGAAATTATCTGTACCAAGGTTTGCCTTACCAATGCAGAATCATCAACTACTAAAACCTTTATTTTATTAGCCATATCAATTACCGTTTGTTTATGTTAATTAAATCAGCTGCTTCTGAATGTATTTTTGTCGCACCTCTCCGGTGTGTGTAATAAACTCAATTTTTCGGCCTAATTTGCCCCCTACGCTTTTTGCAACTATAGGTATTTTATGCTCCTGTAGCATTTCAATTGCAATCTTAATATTTCGATCGCCAATTTGAAAATTAGATATGTTAGTTTCAATAACCTCTCCTCCTCCAAAAACCTTTGCCTGTAAATTAGATTTAGAACATCCTAACGCAAGCATTCTTTCTATCAACCTTTCAATGGCAATGTTTCCATATTTTGGACTTGCTAAGCCTTGTCCATTCCAAAGAGGCAACATATAATGATTAATTCCTCCTTTATTCGTTTTTGGATCGAACAAGCAAACAGCCACACATGACCCCAGGATAGTACTGACTACATGGGGAGTTCCTTCGGCAAATAGCGCTGCAGGATATAGGTAATGTTGCTTAATTTCGTCCATTTAAGTATTAAAACACTTCCGATTCAGAATCAAAAAACATTTCATTGGCATCCGAAGCAAAGCCCTCAATTGGCTCCTCTGACTCAGGGATGCTGATAGTGAAGCATGCCCCTTTTCCAAGTTCACTCTCTATCGCTATCTTCCCATTAAGCATGTCAATAATCGCTTTGTTTATCGATAAACCCAGGCCGTGTCCACGGTTTAACGAGTTAATACCAGAATCGACTCGTTTGAACCTATCAAAAATAATTTTCTGATTCTCCTTCGATATACCAATGCCATGATCTCTAACAATCACGGAAAGCGTTCTACCTTTGCGAATCGCCTCTATCTCTACCATGCCTCCCTCAAAGCTAAAGTTAACGGCATTACTCATCAAGTTTGCAATTATCAACTTCAACTTTTCTGGGTCGGTTTTAAAAATATATGCTTGCTCACCCTCAATATCGCTGTCAATCGTGAATTGAATATTGAGCTTCTTCTTCCGCATTTCAAACTTAAACGATTCAATTATGCTTTCCAGCAGATTCTTCACATCCACGCGGAGTATTTCAGGATAAATATCGCCAGCCTCAATTTTGGCCGCAACAAAAATATTACGAAGCTGAAAATCAAGATTAAATGCCTCGGAATGGATGAGGGCAACCATCGATATTACTTTTTTCCAATTTTCCTTATCAACAGATAGTATAGCCTTTGATAATCCAATTATCGATGTAAATGGGTTGATAATTTCATTGGTTATATTCGATATAAAATGGGTTTTTAAAGCTTCAGACTCTTCCAGTTTCTTATTCACCACCTTGAGTTCAGCGTTTAACTCTTTAAGCTCCTTCAACGACTTTTTATTGAGTTCAAATCGGCGCTTTAACTCATGAATCAATTCATCATCGGTTAACTGATCGGGCATATTTTTCGAGAATTTAGTTTACTATATTCGAGCGTAAATTGTAGGTTTGAGTTGTTTTAGCGGCAATTTCATATTTAAAATTGACTCCGAATGACCCAGAATTAAATATCCTCCAATTTTTAACTTTCCACATAATTTATTGATCACCTGCTCTTGTGTTTCTCGGTCGAAGTAGATCAATACATTACGGCAAAAGATTACATCAAAAGTCTCTGAAATCGAATAGTGCTCATCCATAAAGTTTAACCGACCAAATCGAACTCTACTCCTTATGTTTTGTCCCATTTTAACGGTAGGATTTGCCCTATCCTTGCTCCGGAGCATATACTTTTTCTTTAGCCCAATAGGAACAATCTCAACTCGTTCCTCTTTATATACTGCATTTACAGCAGTTTGAAGAATCCTTGTAGAGATATCGGTAGCCCAAATTGAAAAGTCGAAACCCGGGTTTTTCTCTGCGAATTCGGATAACACTATAGCCAAGGTATAGGGCTCTTCACCACTGGAACAACCAGCACTCCACACCTTAAATTGCTTTCCTTTTGATGCAAGTACTTGTTCGGGTAAAATGTGTTCGGTAAGAAAATCGAAATGGGTTGGCTCTCTAAAAAAATCCGTTTTGTTTGTACTTACAACATCAAGCATGTGAATAATTTCGCTATCCACGCCATCCTTGCTGAAAAGATAATCGCAGTACTCCTTGAAAGATTTAAAGTTTAATTCACGTAAGCGCTTCTGAAGCCTACACTGAAGCATAACCTTCTTTACCGGAGGCAACCTAATTCCACTTTCCTTGTATATAAATGAACTTAATTTATTGAACTCGTCATTGCTAAGTTGTATGCGATAGAAATCGCTCAAATCTGGGTTCGCCATAAATGGCTATAAATTATGTTAACACTATTCAACCTTTTCCACACCTGCATTATCTGCATTCATTTCAGCGTTTACCTTTAGTGATGTAATTTCATCAATGGAAAAAACAGCATCCATGTTTAAAATGATGATGAACTTTTCATCAATCTTAGCCATACCAATAATAAACTCAGATTTATAGCGACTTCCTAAGGTTGGTAATGGCATAATTTGGTTATTATCAATCTCTAGCACAGCCTGAACCGAATCTACAATAGCGCCCACGTGCACTGATTCACCATCCAAATCTATATCAAGCACTATAATACATGTATTGGTTGTGTATTCAGTTTCGGGCATTCCAAACTTAATTCTAGCATCAATAACCGGAAGAACGGCGCCTCTCAAATTAATAACTCCCTTTAAATAGTCTGGTGCTTTGGGAACTTGTGTAATTTTTGTCATCTCCAATATATTCAACACCTTACCTACATGGGCAGCAAACTCCTCATCACCTAGCTTAAATGTGAGATATGAGTTAATTTTTGAAGTCTTTTCTTGTTCCATATTCTAGCCTCCTAAAAAATCTTTATTTTACGTTAATTGCTTGAATTTTTGCGAAATCTTTAATTATTTTATTGGTATCCATTACCAATGCCACAGTTCCATCGCCTAAAATAGTGGCTCCTGAGAAGATATCATGGCTCTTGTAGTGTTTGCCTAACGGTTTCAAAACAGCCTGATATTCGCCTATTACAAAGTCAACAACCATTCCTACACTATAATCCTCAAAATTGACAACAACAACCTGCTCTAGTTCCTCATCGCTTTGACTCAAATGGAATTCTTTTCGTAAACTAAAGAAAGGAATTTGTTTACCATCAAGTGTAACAAGGTTATTGAATGATGAGTAGATTTTTGCTTTTTCAACAGCGTATATTTTATCGATTGCAGCAAGAGGTATAACATAAGCAGATTTATTAATGCTTACCAAGAGACCATCAATAATAGATAGGGTTAATGGTAACTTAATGGTAATTGTTGTTCCAACATTAACTTCAGAGTCAATCTCAACTTCACCCCGAATTTCTGCAATTTTTTTCTTAACAACATCCATTCCTACACCGCGTCCCGATACATCGGTAACCTTCTTGGCCGTTGAAAAACCTGGTAGAAATACTAAATCCAGAATTTCCTTTTTACTTAACTTCCTCTCAGGAGTGATTATTCCCTTAAGTATGGCCTTTTCCCGAATAACCTCCGGGTCAATTCCTGCGCCATCATCGCTAACCTGAATAATCACATTGGCTCCGGAATAGAACGCCTTTAATACTATTTTTCCTTTTGATGATTTCCCTAGCGCTAATCGTGCACTAACTTCCTCAATACCATGATCCATGCTATTTCTAAGGATATGCATTAGCGGATCGGAAAGATTCTCAATAATTGTTTTATCCAATTCTGTTTCTGACCCCTCGGTAATAAACTCAACTTCTTTCTTTAATTCCATCGATAAATCGCGAACTAACCGTTGGAATCGTCCAAAAAGATTTTCGATCGGAATAAGTACAATGCTAAATGCTATGTCGCGCAACTGACGCGATAATTTTTGAACATTCTCTACAATCGGTCCCAAACCAGGAATGTTATTTTCCTCGGCAAATAGGCTTAAACGTGCCTGTGTTGTCACTAATTCCGAAACTAAATTCATTAAACTATCCAGTTTGTCGGATGACACACGAATGCTTGCAGTAGATTTATCCTTGTATCCTATTCGTTCGCGCTTTACAACTTCCGATTTTTGCTTATTATAGCGAGAAACAGCCTGATTAGCAATTCGTTGAACTGTTACAAATCCGATATCTTTCTGAACATTTGCCAATTGTGAGATTTCTTCAAAAAACTTGGCATCAGCTAATAAATTAATGTCAGCCACCTTTTGAATATCAAGATTAGATTCGGTTTCCACAAAAATGAACACATCACTTATTGCATTAACTTCGTGTTCCGTTGCAACAATGGCCTCCCAGTAGGTATAGCAAAAATCCGGATTGATCTTATCAAAAAGAGGAACTCTGTTAAAATGCGCAAATACTTTTGTTTGGCCTAATGTGGATAACTCATCGAGCAGATAAAGAGGATTTGTACCATTTCGGAATATGTCATTCCGGGGCTCAAACATTACATAGTATGTATGAATAATTGCATCGGATTTGTGTTCAACTATTTGCGCAGGTTGTTCCTCGTTATGTTTTGTAGGATTTACCAATTGGTCAATTTTAGCAATTAACCCGTTATGCGTGGTTAGGAAGTCCGGATCGTCGTAGTTTTCCTCATCGAGCATTGCTTTCAGATGATCAACTGACGATAGTGTAACATTAAGAACCTGGGCGGTTAACGGTAGTTGGTTGTTTCGGATAAGATCGTAAACCGTTTCGAGGTTATGCGTAAACTTATCAATCAAATCGAAACCAAACATGCTGCTATTCCCTTTTAGGGTATGCATTACCCGGAATACCTGCTGAATTAGAGTTGGATCTTCTGGATTCTTTTCCAGTTCGAGCAGGGTTACTTCTAGCTTATCTATAAGCTCGGAAGCCTCCTCAATAAATTTCTTCTTAAAGCTATCCATTATCTTATCACTTTATTGATTGCTGCAATAAGTTTTGCGGGAACAAACGGTTTAATAATCCAACCCGTAGCCCCGGCATCTTTAGCTTCCATTTTTTTGGCTGTTTGCGATTCAGTGGTTAAAAATAGAATTGGAATACGTTCGTAGTTTGAATTTTTCCGAACATTCTTAATAAGTTCTATTCCATCCATTTCGGGCATATGTAAATCTGTAATGATCAAATCAATTACTTGTCCATCAAGAAACTTAAGAGCATCTTTTCCATCTACCCCAATTAAAACTTTGTATCCTTCATTCTCGAGAGTAAAACTGACTACCTCCCGAATACTTTCTGAATCGTCAACAATAAGAATTGTTTTTGCCATATCGTAAAGTATTATATAATTTTAAAACTTCATCTTGATACCGGAATTACTCAAAAGCTTTTGCTGGTCGGGGTGTAGCTCAAATTCCACTTCAGCCTGATTATTGCTTTTAAGTGTAGTCCACACAAACGATTGGAGTAACTGTATTGTTCCAAGATCAATATTATCGGCATCCTTAACTACAATTTTTAAATTACTGCTTTTGTTTAAATATGCCAATAAATCATCCTTTAGCTCCTTAACGCTATTGAGGCTTAAATCACCACTTAAAATTAGTTTTGGGCCATCGGTACCTTTGCTAGCAGCTATTCGGTATCCTTTTTCCTTATTTTTGCTCATGGTTTATACTAAAAAAGTTCTACATCATCATTCTCTGTTTCTTCAATATTATCGAGATTTTCATCATCAGAATTTACTTTTCCAACAATAATAGACTCATGAATTTTATGTTCACTTTCCATAGTGTAAAGGTTTTTCAAAAATTCCATATCCTCAGTATCCTTTTGACTCTCACTACCCTCTATTTCATGAAATGCCTCGTTGAGCATTCTTATTATTTCAATTATTCTAACCTCAAAAAATTCATAGTACTTAATTTGTTTAACCGATCCAACAACTACGTTATCCATCTCCTTGCTTACCTTAAAATTCTCGTGAAGGAGCTTATATATTATTTCATCCTGTTGCTTTAGTTTATCCAGTATGGAAACAATCTTTTCGGCAACATTATCCAAACCTTCAACTTCAAAATGCTTGCTGTCCAAATCCTTACAGACTTTGTCTAATTGACTATTAACATCTGTAAATCGCTGAGTTATAGTTTGGATTTGGTTTGAGGTTTTTTCCACATCCTGTCCCACCTCTTTTATTTGATCCACAATATTACCTTGGGGGTATGCACTCTTTAAGGCATCGATGTTTTCCTTCGGTATAAATGATGTATCGCTTTCGGAAATTATTGAACCGGTTTTTGCAACAGCTGCAAGAATCTGGGATGTTGATGCAACCATTTCACTCAACTCGTTGGCAAATGTTTTCTCAATCAATGGAACACTCTTCAATGGAGCCAGTATACTATCGAGTTTCTGGCTTAAATCGGCAAAGTGAATTTCCTCCTGGTTGAATTGAGACTGCGTAAGTTCTTTACAGAGTATCGAGATATTGGACATATCCTCACTGATGGATCTAAATTTTTCGGTTATTAATTCAATTGCTCGTTGATACTCCTTATTTGCTCTTACTAAAAGTGCTGATTGTATATTGGCCAAATCTCTGATTCTTGATAAGTAATCGAGATGTTGCCCCTCGTTTGAAGGATCAAAATCGGCAAGGTTTTGCAACAACCCCCGATGCGAAGTTTGAACATGCTCTATTTTTTGCCTTATTATATCATGGTATTGCAAATTAGTAATAATGTTAGCAATACTTTCCGATATCTCTGTGGTAATTTTCTTTAATGTTGGCAAGCGGCGACTCACTTCCTGCTGTTTGTCGGCAAAAAGAACAATTGCAGTATGGATTTGATCCAGAATAAGCGTTATCTGTTGGTTTAGCTGAAGATAGTATCGATCCAACCGAATGATTGCACTATCAATTAGCTCTTGGAATTTATCAAGGCTTTTATCATTCTGATATTCACGAAGTTTCTGTTGATTAATATGCTTATTATAGTTGTCCGTTAGTTCATCAATTGCAGGCGATAATTGCTCATGGCTTCCTGTTATTTTGAGATTTGCCAGCAAAAACTTTAGGGTTAGAAGATTCTGATTTAAATTCTTAACCTGCAAATGTAGGTTTCCAGAAATATCAAGCATTTCCTTGATTGTATTTACACCTTCCTTTGCAGTATTCAGAATTGGGGTATGGGACTTTCTCAGAATTTTGTACAAATTCTCCAATTCACCCATCATTTCCTTGCTCTCATCATCGGACAGTATTTCAAAAATCTCAGTTGCGTTCTTAGATAATAATGATGATGATCGATATAATTCTTTAAAGTTCGAATTTAATCCCATGAAATCATCCGATGAACATTGAAGCAACTCAAGAATTTTAGTATCTATTTGAGTGAATTTTTCCGTAATATTATTAATATCTCTCGCCATTCTAGTTCTTTATAAAACTATTAACTCAATCCAATTATCTCTTCAATTCTTTTTACAAAAACAGGAATATCTATAGGCTTAGTGTAATAATCAATAGCGCCAAGTTTGTAGCTGGCCTCTTTGTATTCAGGCGATAAAACTGCAGTAATGATAACCACAGGTATATCAGCAGTCTCTTTACTCGATTTGATTTGCTTCAAACATTCAATTCCACTTATTTGTGGCATTAATAAATCAAGTAAAATGAGTTTGGGTTTTCTCTTTTGAATTATAGCATAGGCCTCGGATGCACTAGATGCAGATTCTGTTATAAAGCCCTCCTCCTGCAACAAGGCTTCCATTAAAACCTGATTGGTAGTTGAATCGTCAATTACTAAGATGTAATTATTTCCGTTATCCATAAAATCAAACACTTCAAGTCAATTCAAAATTACTTGGTTTGGCTCTTACTTTAACAAAAAATGGATGAGGTTGATTATTATATATTGATGATATAAATCACCTTCTTTGGGATCAACTCTTTGTTTTTTACCAAAAAATAATTACCTTTCAGCAACAGGTTAACTTATGTAAGTAACTATAAATTAACATTTATGCTCTCAAAAATTGATATTCCGTTTGACACACTCTTTGGTAAATGCGCTCTGCCTATCAATATCCTTTTGAGCGACAAGGAGAAAAGCCTAATTATGGAAAATATCAATATTGTAGAGTATAATCGTAGAGATATAATTCTTAAGCAAAATTCAAGAACATCGCACATTCTTTACCTTTCTTCGGGACTTGTAAAGGTATCGCGTGAGCTACGAAAAGGCAAGAATCTCATACTAAAACTTCAAAACCATGGAGATTTTATAGGCCTATCGTCAATATTAGGTGGAGAATCATACGATTTCACTGTTTCTGCTATAGAAAATTGCACGGCAGTATATATCGATGTAAACGTATTTACCACCATCCTGGAAAAGAATGGTGCTTTATGCATTGAAATTTGCAGGCGAATTAGCAAGAACACAATATTCAACGTAAATCGTTTGTCTGGATTGCTATACAAACAACTACCCGGACGAATTGCCGATCTCATTCTCTATTTTTCAGAAAATATTTATCACAGCCATACGTTCAAGTTTCCACTAACAAGGCAAGAACTGGCCGAACTGTGCGGCACTACAAAGGAAAGCCTTATCAGAACTCTATCGGAATTCAATCACGATAGAATTATAGAAATGGAGCGTAGCAATGTAAAAGTTATTAGTTTTGAAGTTTTAAAAACACTAAGCAGATTAGGGTAAATTGTATAAGCCATGCAGAGGATATTAATTGTTGATGACATTTTTGTCAATCGGCTTCTTCTTAAAGAAATCATTAAGAATGTTTGTAGTCAATGCTTTGAAGCTCAAAATGGAAAAGATGCCATTGAAATTTTACAGAAAGAAAAGATTGATTTGGTTTTTATGGACATCGAAATGCCCGTTATGAACGGACTCGAAACTACTAAATACATTAGAGAAAAACTCCCATCGCCGCTCAGGTTTATTCCAATAATTGCGCTAACAGCACATAACCCCGCAAATTTCTTTGAAGATTTTCACAAGGTTGGTTTCGATTATCTTATGACCAAACCATACTCTATTGAAAAAATTGCCAAAGCAATTAAAGAGGTATGTCCTCAAAAAAAATAAGCTCTGGCTAAGGTCTAAAACTACTATTTAATTTCTGATTATTAAATAAGTGTAATTTTATACTTTAGAATATCCTTTTATTGCCATTTTGATACTATTTTTGGAATATTATTTCAGATATACCCACAACCATGGATAGCAATGATTTAGTTAATATTGTTGAAAATAATAGCCGTATTATACTTCCAGATTTTGGAGCATTCCTTTTAAAGGATAGTGAAAATAATGAATTTAAACCTGAAAATATTACATTTAGTCCATTCCTCAAATATAACGATGGAGTACTTGAAGAGTATTTTGCAAAATCTAAGGGAATCACAAAAGAGGAATCAATAAAACAAATTAAAGCATTCATTGAACAGTTAAAAAATCAAATAAACGAGGCTGGCTACTTTACAATTGAAGGAATAGGAAAACTTACACGCAACAATAGGGGTGCTATAATCTTTGTTGCGGAAGGATCAAATACTGATACCATAAACCCCAGCGAACGAAGTTCGAAACCCAAACGAGGTACAAAAAGAAAATCCACCAAAATCGAACAGAGCATCGTTATCGATAACAATCCAATATTGAATCAAGCCCCCGATACTCTTGATCTTATTGAAATGGATCAACAAATAGATATTGGTAATGCAGAGGAAACCACAAACAATAATGAAGAAATTTCCAATGCCATTTCAAACAATGAAATTCAGCATACAAATCCTTCATTAGAACCTGACACAATAGAAACAAACACATCTTCCGAAATAGTTACAGAAAAAGAAACAACAATGAATATGACAAAAACAAAGAAAAAATCTAGCCTTCGTCCTCTTTTAATATTTATTGGAGCCTCTTTTGTCACTATTATAATTCTAGCTTTCATAATTAGAAGTTTTGTAGTTAATAATAATGAAATTGTAGTAGACCCGGCACCCGTTTCACCTACAGAGATTGAAGCAAAACCAACGGTTGAGGAAAACACAGCCTCCAAGCCAAAGGATGAGATTGATAAGGCTTTTGATGAAATGAACACAGAGGATAATACCGACAAAACCACTACAACAAAAGGGCAGGCAGCAGTTGAGGAGCAAATTGAAAAATCGGTTATAGAAAATGCCTCTCAGAAAAATCAAACTAAAGAACAGTTTTACCTTGTAGTTGGAAGCTTCAAGGACATATCGAATGCTGAAAAGTATTCGAAACAGTTGAAATCCGAAGGCTACAAATCCGAGGTAATACCGCAATCCGGTAAAAACTATGTCACTGTGGGTTCCTTTGCAACAAAAGAAAAAGCAACCGAAGAAAAAAACAACCTAATTAAGAAATTCTCAAGCGTTTGGATTTTAAAAAAGTAATAGGCTCCGGAGAGCAAGTAAAGGTATACCCTAGCATTGGCCCAGTATCATACAAACGAAACTTAAGGGCAAAACGGATTAGCATTAGAATTAAAAGAACCGGTGAGGTTAAAGTAACCATACCAAATCTTTCATCATTTCGTGTTGCTGAAGAATTTGTTCTTTCCAAAAGTTTTTGGATATCGCAAAAAATTAAAGAAATTGAAACCCATAAACAGAACATTATTGCGAATGGTTTCGCAACTAGAGCACATGTAATAACTTTTAAATCATCAAAATCCGACAATATTGTCATAAAATTTGGAACACCAAACGTTGAAATTGAGCATCCGGAAACACTTCATATTCAACATGCTTCAATTCAAGATACAGCAAAAAGAGCGATTGAAAGAGCCTATAGAACTGAAGCTCAAGAATATCTCCCTGAAAGAATAAGTGTTTTGGCACAGCAAAAGGGGTTTAAGTTTAACAAACTTACAATCCGCAACTCGTTTACCCGCTGGGGAAGTTGTTCGGCCAAAAACAATATCAACTTGAGCCTTCATTTAATGAAGTTACCCAACGAGTTGATTGATTACGTGATCCTTCACGAACTTTGCCATACGGTACAAAAAAATCATGGTCCAAAATTTTGGGAACTACTCAACCTTAAAACAGATGGCCAAGCTAAACTCTATGCTAAAGAGGTTAAAAAGTATAGCACTAAATTCTAATATTTACGTAAGGTTTATTCTATAGAAGATTCAGTAACTATCATATTATGCTGAGATATAATTTATATCATCAGTTTTAATACCAACAGAAATAATAGATGCTTATTTTTGTATTCAATAGTTAAATACTCTTCCCTTATGAAAGAATCAATAATAATCGGTTTAATTCAAAATATTGCAGTTTTACTAACGTTTGCAATGATTTTTGAAAATTTTTGGTTGAAGAAAGAAAACAGCGCTAGAATTCTCCCTAAAATAATTTCCGGCTTATTTATTGGTATCATTGGGATTGTTATTATGTACACTCCATGGACTCTAGTTCCTGGGCTTGTTTTTGATACCCGCTCCATAATGCTATCTATATCTGGTTTATTTTTTGGACCAATTCCAACGCTAATAGCCATAGCAATAACCACAACTATGCGGTTTATAATTGGAGGATCAGGAATGCTAATGGGGGTTTCTGTTATTGTAACATCGGGCTTTACCGGGCTTATTTGGCGTAAGTTTAGACCAAATTGGAAAAATAACGTTTATAAAGAATTGATAATGTTTGGTCTTACAGTTCATATCATTATGCTAGGATGTACACTGTTTCTACCATCTAACACAATAATACATACCATAAAAACAATAATACTACCCATCTTTCTCATTTATACGCCGGGAACTCTACTGCTAGGTTTACTTCTAAACCGTCAGGAAAAGAATTACCAGAGTAGACTTGCAAAAGAAAAACTCAACGAAACCGAGCGAAATCTTTCGCAAATTTTAATGAGTAGCAATATTGTATCAATAATCATTGACACCAATGGCAACATTCTGTTCTGCAACCAGTACCTCCTCAATTTAACCAAGTATACCAGAGAGGAAGTTTTAAAAAATAGTTGGTTTAATTTTTTCGTCAAACCCGAGCAAAAAGAAGAAATAAAAAACATACTAACCAATAATCCAACCGACAACCACTTTCGTGAGCAGTATGAGAATTGCATAATAGATAAGTATGGCAACGAGTACAATGTATCGTGGCACAATGCCCGCTTAATTAACTCAAAAAACAGATTTATTGGATACGTATGCATAGGTGTAAATATAACAGAACAACGTAAATACGAGCAGGAACTCAAAAATCAGATAGATAAATTTACAGCGTTGAATACCGAGTACCTTAAACAAAATAGAGAATTAATTGTGGCCAAGGATAAAGCAGAAGAGAGCGACCGTTTAAAATCAGCATTCCTGGCAAACCTCTCGCACGAAATAAGAACTCCCATGAATGCTATTATGGGATTCACGGAGTTACTCCGCAATAATGAGTTGGAACTCGAAAAAAAAGAACAATTTATTGATATCATTCAAAATAGCGGAAATCACCTACTATCAATTATCAATGATATTGTTGAGATATCTAAAATTGAGACAAAGCAAGTTGAACTGAAAAATAAAACGATAGACATTGACAAATTCATCAACGAATTGTACGATACCATTAAAGTTACATTACCGTTAGATAAAAAATTAGAATTCTCCCTGATTAAGGCAAACTCCACCAGTAAGTCAAAAATCATCATTGACGAGATTAAACTTAGGCAGATACTAATAAATCTATTGAATAACGCCATTAAATTTACTGAAAAAGGCTATGTTCGATTTGGCTACGAAATGCTATCCGAGAATCACATATCTTTCTTTGTGCAGGATAGCGGAATTGGGATTGAAGAAAAATACCATAAAGTAATTTTTGAGAGATTTAGGCAAATAGAACTTGACACATCTAGAGCAAAAGGTGGTTTTGGCTTAGGGCTGGCAATCTCCAAAGCATACGTAGAGCTGATGGGCGGAACTATTGGTATAAAATCGGAAGTTGGCCGGGGTTCTAAATTTACAATATCATTACCGATAAATCGAGCTGTAGATTTTCTTAATGAACCAGAGATAATTCAAGCTCCATCTCCTGTTAACTTAAATAGTAATTGGATACTTGTTGCTGAAGATGACGATGTAAACTACCTTTTCCTGAAAGAACTGCTTACACTATATCGATATCAGGTTGTTAGAGCCAAAACAGGGAAAGAAGCTATCGAAATTTTTATAGCAAGCAAGGACATCAAACTTGTACTTATGGATATTAAAATGCCCGAGGTTAATGGTTATAAAGCACTAATAGAGATTAAAAAAATCAACCCACGTATTCCTGTAATTGCACAAACCGCTTATGCGCTAAACGACGATATTAAACGAATTGAGGAAGCCAAATTCGACGATTACGTTACAAAACCTATTAACAAAGATGAACTAATTGACAAATTGCAAAAAATCCTCAACAAGAACTAATTCTGCTAATAATCTAAGGAGTTAAGCCTTTCGGTCAAATCCACAATTCTGTCGTAGAATTCGTTGGCAATAGCCTGATAATTTGTTGTAGTTTTAACTCCCCGTTGGTGTGATTTGTAGGATAATTTGGAAATTATTTCCTTTTCAAGCTCCATAACATCAGAAATGATATCGAAAACATTCTCCTGATTCAAATGAGGAGAAAAGGCCAACTGGGTATAGCACTCATTCAAGAAATGCTTTACCATATACTTCACATCCTTTTTTAGATCTCTGATATTTGGCATAGTATCAGTCTTTATATAAATTTTTGCCGTAGTTAATTTTCAATAAATATAAACTATTTTCGATATCAAATCAGCTAACACTTTTAATTTTTAACTTTTTTTGATGAAAATCATCTTTGCAAAAAATGTCCGTTGGTAAACACCAACGGACTCACTAGTAGTTTTTTAGGTCAGAATAAACCTAATACCCATAAGTTCTACCCTCTACCCTATCAATAAAAATCTCAAAGACTTTAACATTGGTTATGGCTGGCAAGCTATACGAAAAGTCATTCTTTCCAGTATACTTCATCATCACTATATTTAGAACTTTCTTTTTGTCTTCGATATCATCTATCGGGCTTACTTTGCCATGAATTAAAACGCTACGATACCGCATTGAGTACGAACATGCCATCGCTTCATTCTGAATTCTCATTTGGTATCCATTGCTAAATGCAACGCATACGTTGGGATTATTTTTCCATATCTCTATTTTTTTCCCCTCGGGTCCACTATGAATATACAGTTTTCCTTCGCTATAACCAAAATTGAAAGGTAAAACATATGGTTTTCCATCATTATCAACCATCGATATATGGCAAACCTCTGTTCCGTTTATGATGGATTCGATATCCGCTTTGGATAAATCACTTTTCGATTTCATTGTTACTGGTTTTAGTTATTGTTCTTCTAATAAATCTAAATAGTTCGGCAAACCATAAAATTAAAGAAGTTAGCAGAATAATTAAAACCCAATCCAAAATTTTTAGTGGAACAGTACGAAAGAATGCACCACCAAATTCCACAATAATTACCTGGCCAACAATGATAAGCAAAGTGATAAGCAAAAAACTCTTGTTCTTGAATAATCCTTTAAACGCCGATACATGCTGACCAAATACCCTTGCATTAAAAAGATTCCAGTACTGAAGCATTACAAAAACATTAAAAAAAACGGTTAACTCATAGCTGCTCACCTCTCCATCATGTTTCATGTACTGGAGCATAGCAATTAGCACCGCAAAAAAGATAGCAGCGGTGTAAACAATCCCTCTTCTTATTGATTTTGATATAATAAAATCATCGGGTTTACGGGGGTGCTGCCTCATAATCCCTGAGTGCGGGGGTTCAGTAGCAAGAGCCAATGCAGCAAAAGTGTCCATGATGAGATTAACCCATAGCATTTGCGTTACAGTTAATGGCAGAGTAATGCCAGTAAAAGGGCCTGTTAGCACAATTGCAACAGCCAATAGATTTATTGTGAGCTGGAAAAACAAAAATTTCTGAATATTATGGAATAAGGTTCTTCCCCAACGAACAGCATTTACAATACTAGCAAATGAATCATCGAGCAGTATAATATCGCTGGCTTCCTTGGCAACCTGCGTTCCGGTTCCCATTGCCAAACCAACATTAGCTCGATTAAGCGAAGGGGCATCGTTGGTGCCATCGCCTGTAACAGCTACGACCTGACCTCTTTCCTGTAACAAACGTACCAACTTTAACTTATCCGAAGGACGTGCTCTGTACATGATTTTTAAATCCCCTATAATTGTTGAAGCCACAGAGTCTTCCAGCGCCTCGAATTCAGGACCAGAGATAACCCTATGGTTTGAACTGTCGGATAAAATTCCTATTTGCCTTCCGATTGAAGAAGCTGTTACAACATTATCGCCAGTGATCATCTTTACATCGATTCCTGCAGTATGGCAACTCGTTACGGCATGAGCAACATCGTCGCGTACAGGATCGGCAATGCCTACAAATCCAACAAAATTTAACTGCGAGGGCGTTTGGTCTTTATCATAATTATCGGAATCTAATTCTCTATATGCAAAGGCAATAGCACGCAAAGCCTTGCTTTGATACTCCTCTATAATCTGCTGCGACAACTTTAAAACTGATTCGCTGGTATTGGACATCGACAAAACAATTTCAGGAGCTCCTTTTACAAGTAAAAACCTCTTGTTTTTGCTATCAACACCTATTGTAAACATATACTTCTTTTCCGAGGAAAAGGGTAATTGAAATTCAATTTTAAAACTCTCCCTTAAGTCCCGGTAATTTATATCATTCTTATTCAACCAAAGAAGCAATGCTGCATCGGTTGGATTCCCGACAGTTTTTGTTTTCTCCTCACTAAAATCAAGGTGAGCTGAAGAATTCACAGCCATTGAATACTTTAAAACATCGGACTCGACACCATCTGACTTAATATCTGGGTTGTTAATGAAGTACCATTCCAAAACAGTCATCTGATTTTGGGTTAGAGTTCCTGTTTTATCGGTACAAATTACAGTTGCAGCCCCCATCGTTTCGGTTGCTTGCATTCTTCGTACCAAATTATTGGCCGCGGTCATCTTCCGCATGCTGTAAGCAAGGCTAAGCGTAACACTCATAGCAAGTCCTTCGGGAACAGCCACAACTATTAGGGTCATTGAAACCATAAAGTAGTTAAGCAAACTACTCAAAACATCTACCGAAAACCAATTCTGGGCAAGCAAAAAGTCAACCCCGATGAACGAACCAATAATTGCAGAAACGCCTAAAACTAAAGCTCCAATAATTGCGGATATAAGCATGGCATTCATCTTAACCATCTCAAACACATCAGGTATACGCAACTTCAAGCCCGAAGATTTTAGTAAATAATTTATGGATGGCAACCAGAACTTGGCCAACAAACCAACAATAGTTATCACAATAGTTCCAAAAACAAACTTTTGATGAGAATCCAAGGCTAAGTCCGCCCTCGAAATATCAACAAAAGCAAGTATTGCAAATATCAAAATAGCCAGTAAAAATGCGGATGAACTAATAAAATCGCTTAATCTATGGAGTTGAATGGTTAATGGCGTTGGCGTATCAATATTGATAGTTGCCTCTTGAGCAGTAGCACCAATCTCGGTTTTATCGCCAACAGCTGTGGTCTCAAATATACCGTTTCCTTCAACCACCACGGTACTCTTGTAAACCTGGTTTATTGGATAAGTATGGCTACCATCATCAGCCGACACATCATGACTTTTAGAAGCAACGGGCTCTCCGGTTAACGATGATTCGTTTACCGAAAGAGAAACCGAATCAAGCAGAATCCCATCGCTAGGGATTTCGTCCCCCCTATCAAGAATCACAATATCGCCAACCACGATCTCGCGCTTAGGAATGTTGGTAACATTTCTATCACGAATCACCTTTACAGGCATATCGTCATTTACCTGATTGAGAATATCAAACTCCTTCCCTGCTCTATACTCATTAATAAACGACATAAAGGTTGCTAGAAATATTGCTAAAACAATTCCAACGCCCTCCAAATAGTGCCCATTAAATATTCCTACAGCAATAGCTATGGTTGCTGCAATGGAAAGTATTCGAATTATAGGATCATTAAATTTCTCTAACAACAGTTTCCACCATGGATCACGTGGTGGAGGAGTTAAAATATTCTCACCATGTAACGTTCTACTTTCAATAACCTGCTCGGCAGATAAACCTTTAAATTTAGTATCCATAATCAAATTTTAATTTGCACTCAAAAATAACTCAAAAAAACATAAGTAATTTATATTTGAAAGCATATAACATATTGGTAAATATTTTGGTTGCTTAAAATGATAAAAAAATGTAGGTTTGCAGTCAAAATATAGTACTAAAAAACACACAATATGGGAAGAGCGTTTGAATATAGAAAAGCCCGTAAAATGAAACGTTGGGGCAATATGGCCCGCGTATTTACTCGACTTGGAAAAGAGATAACCATGGCAGCCAAAGCCGGTGCCGATCCTGAAACAAACCCAAAACTTCGACTTTTAATTCAAAATGCGAAGTCGGAGAACATGCCCAAGGAAAATGTTGAAAGAGCCATTAAACGTGCAACGGAAAAGGATCAAAAAGACTATAAAGATGTTGTTTACGAGGGATATGGACCTTATGGGATTGCTGTTTTAGTTGAAACCGCCACCGACAACCCAACCAGAACGGTTGCAAATGTTCGCAGCTACTTTAATAAATTTGGAGGATCTTTAGGGACAACTGGAATGCTCGATTTTCTATTCGAACGCAAATGCTCGTTTAGAGTTGAAATGAAACAGGGCATTTCGCTGGAAGAAATGGAACTAGAACTCATAGACTTTGATGTTGAAGAAGTATTTGCAGAGGAAAATAACATCATGATTTTTGCAGATTTCACTCAATTTGGACCAATTCAACGGTATCTTGAGGAAAAAGGTTTGAACATATTAAACTTCCAATTCGAGAGAATTCCCAACGATACAAAACAACTCACCCCCGAACAGCAAGCCGAAGTTGAGAAATTGATTGAGAAAATTGAAGAGGACGAAGACGTTACAAACGTTTTCCATAATATGATAGTTGAATAGTATAACATTATGCATAAAAAGAAGGTCGCTGAAAATCAGCGACCTTTTGTTATTTATTAAGTATCTATTCATGGAAGAGCAATACCGGAACATCGGATTGATAAAGCATTTTTTTAGACAAAGAGGGATTAAATAGTTTAAATATTAGGCTCCTTTTAATTGTTGTCAAGGCAACCAGGTTGATGCCCTTTTCTTTTATAACATCAATGAACGCCTTAGACATATCCTTGCCCTCAACTACACTACACTCCACCTGCATGGATGGATTTATAACCTTAAAATAATCCTTAAGTGAGGAACTCTGTGCCTTCATTGCCGAACTTTCAGGTTTATCCGAGACATGAACGCAATAGAGTTTAATATTGAATGGCGAAACTATTCGTAAAAGTTTTCGAATAGACACATAGTCACTTTCATCAAAATTAGTTGCATACAGGACATTTTTAACCTCATCAACTCCTTTAAGAACGGCCTTTTCTGGAATAACGAGTAACGGTATATGGGTTTCTTCAGAAACCTCATTTGCAACACTACCAACAAGTTCTGTACTTCTAAATCCCTCGCCTTTAGTACCCATGACAATGATTCCTGGTTTATACTTTTGGCTGGTCTCAACTATTCCGTATGCTGCATACCCTTCGCGAAGAGTATATCCAATAGGAACTTTCTCGGCTCCAACTTCTTTTGCAAATTCCACTATATCGGCATGGAACTTTGCTAATTTTTCCTTTGCTGTTTTATGGAGTAGATTATAATTCATATCAAAATCTATTTGGATACTTGCCACATCAGTAAAAGGAATCATGTCGACTACAGGTGAGTTAAAAACATGTAGCAGCTTTATCTCGGAATCAGATTTTGCGGCCAACAAAACTGCAAATCGAGCGGCATTTTGTGAGGGAAGTGAAAAATCAACAGGCACAAGAATTTTACGGAGTTGAAGCCCCAACTTTTTGGCTTCATCGGAATGATGCTTCTGGGTAAGCAACTTTAGGGCCTTCTCAGCATCACTCTCACGTATTTGCACTTTAACGCCCTCCGAAACCGCACCCTGAAGGATATTTACATTTTTAAGGAAACATTCCACACCGTTTGACTCTAGGTATGCTTTAAGAACTAACGCCTTAGAGTAACCCTCAATGGCAATATCAATTAGTTTTTCTTCCATAACTCAAGCATTTTATCGTAAGTTACGGAATTAAGAGTGAAAAGTCAATTCCAAAAATAAAAAAACCGCTCATTTTTATGAGCGGTTAAAATATGTTGATTCAAACTTTAAATTTCATCATATAATTCGCGGTAGAAATCATCAAATATTCCGCCTAATTGCGGCAATGCTGTTTCAATCGCTACTTGTGTGCCATCGGTATAAACAAAATATAAATTCCACCTTTGATCAGTCGAATTATAAACTTGTACAAAATCACCTATTTTAGCTCCTCCTGTTGTGTAAAGCGACATTTTAACGTAATCATTACGATCCAAGGTGCCTATATTTTGAAGTTCATCGCTATTCAAATCAATTTTCAGTCTAAACTCTAACGATGCAACTGTCATATTAGCCTCAATGACAACGTCTTCTTGTGTCATAGTAATTTTTGCATTTACCTTATAAACCACATCGCCATCTTTCTTTAACGTTGATGTTGAAGCAAATACATAAGAAGATGAAGATTCAGATGCAGACTCGGTGAAGCTCATTTCAAATTTTCCGAACTCAACATTCATTGATGCTGACATTTTTGTATCGCTAACACTTGCAGAAAGACCGAAAGAGAGCACGGTGTTACTATTTACCTTAATTGTTCCCTTAAATCCTATAGATGATAGACCAAATTTAATATCATAGTATCTAAGGGTTGCATTATTGGTTGTATTACCACTTGGGTATGGGAAGTTTAGCACTATTTCATCCGAAGGCGATGCAGATGTTTTTACAAATTCACCATTCGTCAAATCCCAAGTACCAGTATAATAAGTATAATCATCAAGATCCATTAAAGCATAAATAAAATCAAAATTAAAGTTAATATCGCCCGTTTCTTTACATTTAAGAGTTTCGGCTATTTTGGCTTTCAATTTTGCAATATCGTACTTAGAACTTTTTAAAAGGCTTGCCGACTTGGAGTACTCAAAAGGTAAATACATATCATCCAATTGAGCCTGTACCTTATAGCCCTCATCCGTAGCAATTTCGTTGCTTACAGCAACGAATTCTCCCTCCGATTCATCAATAGCAACTTCAGCTTTTTCTTTGTTTAATGGACTTGGATCATCGTCTTCACATGAATAAAAACCGATTAAACCTACTGCCAAGATTAAACTGAAAAGAAACGATTTAGTTTTCATAGAAATTAAGTTTTAGTTAAACATTTTATATTAGTAAACAGAATCATCATTTCCAAAAAATATACCAAAAAATTAAGTATCAATAGCGAATACAAATTATTAAATAATCACCATGTTTCCAAAAACAATTCATAATATTTAGGATTATTGTACAAATACTTGGCAATAACCCAAAATGATTTTTTATTTTTGTCGAAATCGATTTAAACCAGACCCTTAAACTATGATAAAAAAAATTCTACTTCCAACAATAATGTCATTAGGATTGCTATCAAACCACTCCATGGGATGCACAAACTACCTTGTTACCAAGGGTGCCAGTACAGATGGCTCCACAATGATTAGCTACGCAGCGGATTCACATATTCGTTACGGAGAACTTTACTTTAGGCCCAGAGGTACTTGGCCCGCTGGATCAATGATAACACTTTACGATAGAGGGACCAATAAGCCATTAGGGCAAATATCTCAGCCTACAGAAACCTACCAAGTAATTGGCTTTATGAATGAGCACCAAGTAGCCATGGGAGAAACTACATTCGAGGGAATCGAGAAACTTGTTGATTCAACGGCAATTGTTGATTATGGAAGTTTAATGTTCCTAGCCCTACAGCGTTCAAAAACTGCTCGCAAAGCAATTAGGGTTATTGCCGAATTGGTGGAAAAGTATGGTTATGCTAGTACTGGCGAATCATTCTCAATTGGCGACCCTAACGAAGTGTGGATCATGGAAATCATCGCAAAACGAACCAATCTTAAGTACGACAAAAAATCTAAACAGTATATAAATGTAGATAAAGGGGCACTTTGGGTAGCCGTTCGAATTCCTGATGGATGCGTTTCTTCTCATGCCAACCAAGCTCGCATTCAAACATTTCCATTGGAAAACCTAAAAAATTCAATTTCAAGTAAAAACATCAATCTATTAGACAAACCAGAAGTTGAAGTAGTATACTCTTATGATGTTATTAGCTACGCAAAGGAGCATGGATACTATCAGGGAGAAGATAAAGATTTTAGCTTTAGCGATGTATATAACCCCATAACATTTGACGGTGCTCGATTTTGCGATGCTAGAGTTTGGGCATTCTTCAACCATGTTAACGGAGATATGGGTAAATACTGGGACTACGCTAAAGGCGAAAATCTCAAAAATCGTATGCCGCTTTACATAAAACCGGACAGAAAGCTCACCCCTCAGGACTTACAATCGTTCAAACGCGATCATCTTGAAGGAACAGAACTAGATATGAGCAAAGACGCTGGAGCAGGACCAAGTAAATTACCATATCGATGGAGACCCTTAGATTGGGAAGTAGACGGAAAAACATACTTCCACGAAAGAACCACCGCAACGCAGCAAACAGGCTTCTCTTTTGTTGCCCAAATGAGAAGTTGGCTACCAAATCCAATAGGAGGTATATTCTGGTTTGGAGTTGATGATGCAGCCTCTACGGTTTATGTTCCAATATATTGTGGCATATCTCGAGTACCAGAATCGTATGCCGAGGGCAATGGCGATATGCTAACGTACTCACCAACATCTGCATTTTGGATATTCAATAGAGTTGCTCATTTTGCTTACTACCGCTATGATGTAATAATGGAAGATATTAAAAAGTTACAAGCTGAATTAGAAAATAAATTTGCAAAATATACCCCCGCCATAGATGCAGCAGCATTAAAACTATGGGAAACTGACCAGAATTTAGCTATTGATTTCTTAACGGATTATTCGGTTAATACGGCTAATGCAACAGTAGAACGCTGGGGAGATTTAAGCAATTGGCTTTTAGTTAAGTACATTGATGGAAATGTAAAAAAAGAAAAAAATGGAGAGTTTATTCGTAATCCATGGGGATACCCTGTTAGCCCTTCTCAGCCAGGATATAATGAGCAATTTCTAAAAACTATAATAAATGAAACTGACAATAAGTTTTTAGAACCTAAAAAGTAGAAATAATAAGATATTTTCAACTATTAATCACGTAGAGAAGGGGACATTTTCATCCCCTTTTCTTTTATACTACATCGTCAATTCCTATAACTCTAGCCCCATGTTTCTTCATCTCGTTTAAAGATATTATCTCATCGTTAAGATCAATATTAACTGCTTTCACAGCCTCTTTAACTACATCAACACTAAAGCCGAGCTTAAGCGCATCGAGTACGGTATTCTTTACGCAGTAATCTGTAGCCAATCCCACAACTATAAGTTCCTCAATTCCTAAATCTCGGAGATTTGAGAACAATCCGGTTCCTTGAAAACCTGAATAAGCCTCATCTTCTGCAGTGTTGGCTTTTGATACAAGAATAGATACCGAAGGAAAGTATAAATCAGGATGAAATTCAGCGCCCACGCTACCTGCAACACAATGCACTAGCCAAATTCCACCATTTTCCATGAATGAAATATGATTTACAGGATGCCAATCACGGGTGAAAACAACAGGCATTCCATCGCTTTCAAACCTTTTAATCAACCTATTTACAAGTTCAACTATTTGCTCAGCATCCTTAACTTCAAGGGCCCCACCTGAGCAAAAATCGTTCTGAATATCAACTACTATCAATGCTTTCATCGTATTCTTTTTAAATAAAGTTGATTATTCGTTCAAACCTAGAATTTGGAATAAACCGTCGTCCCACTTTTGATATTTGCTTTCCGTCTACCTCTACAATATCGGCAGTAAAATCGTAACTACCCTGCATCAAGTAACTCCCAACACCATAAGCATCAACCGGAACAACCATTTGCTCAAATTGAGAAATCCTCTCGGGATTAAATCCCCCCGAAACTACGATCTTAACGTTACTAAATCCCTCTGAATCCAAGGACTTTCGCACTAGTTCAACCAATTTAGGATTTACTCCTGTAGGGCGAAATGTTCCCATCTTCTGAAAAACCTCTTTGTCGACCAAGTTCTCCGAAGTATCGAGCCTTACACCCCAAAGTTTATCGCCTAAGGCTCTTGCGCAGGCTAGTGATGTATTTACGCAATCATTGTCGAAATCAACCAAGGCGATTAACGGTGCATTCGAGTATGTCTCTCCAAATAGTTTTACAGCAGTTACAGTATCGCCTCCTACTGCAGCAATAAGTGCATGAGGTATTGTACCCGAGGCATTAGCCCCCCACCACTCACCCTGGGCATCGGTAGATATTCCAGAAGCACCTCCAATGTACGCAGCATAACCGTCCCCACCCTGAACCGCCCAATGATCGAAACGTGCAGGAAAGTAAAGGACTGTTTTGCCCCTGGCAGCATTAACTACTTGCCGAACATTAGTTGCAATTTTTGTTCTTCGAGCCAATATGCCCAAATAAATTGTTTCCAAATGAGCGAATTGAGAGGCAATCCCTTTAATATGCATAATCGATTCGTAAGGGCTTACGGTATCGCCATCCCACAAAGTATCGATTTTTAATTCATTAAAACCATCTACCCAAAGATTATCCAACTCTTGCGAAACGGATGTTTTATCCTTCTCTATTATTAAATATTTTGCCTTATTCGTTAAGAAATATTGTCGAGCCTGTCGTTTTAATTCTATCAATCTATCGAATAGTTTATAGGCCTTAGAATAATCGGAATACCTTCCGCTAGCAACCTTCAAAACCGAAATGGCCTCATCTACGCCGCAAAGCACAGCATCCTTCTTCTGAAATACCTGCATGGTAACGCTTGGGCTCAAGTTGTGGGATTCAAGAACTATTTTTTCGCGCCAAAAATAGATATCGCTTCGATAACCTCGTCGGAGTTCCTGAACTGGCAAATCGAATGTTATACTCGGTAATCTCTGCTTCATGGGATTGGTCTTTTAGTAAATGTATTAAAAAAGGGGATGTATGTCAATAGACAAATATCCCCTACATACCACTTATACAGTGATAATCTACAAAACTATTTCGTTCGATTTTTTACTCTCAACAACCACGCCTAAAATTGCAACCTTTGCGATCTTTCTGTTCACAGCATTCGATTCTATGGTAACTGTTCTACTAATGCGTTGTGGACGAATTTCTGTTCTAAACTCCACCTTAATCACGCCCTCCTTTCCTGGCAGGATAGGTGCTTTAGGCCATTCTTTAATGTTTGTTCCGCAGCATCCAAAAACCTTATTTAAGATTAACGGCTTTGTGCCCGTATTTTTGACTGAGATTTGAATCCTACCATAATCATCTGACAAATCATCAATGGTTACTTCACCTAAATTCATTGTGTCCACAACAGCAATAAAAGGACCATCCACACTACTATTTACCGAACCTTTGGCCTGCTGACAAATAGCCATAGAGGGAAGAATCATTGCAACCAATAAAAACTTAAAAAATTTCATACGCCAATTTTTTAATTATTTAACCAAAATTATGCCATAATAAAAAACGAGATATGATTATGCTCAGCAAAAATAACTATAATTGATAAAATTTAAGCAAATAAATTATGATTGATACTAAGGAATATAGCGCAGTGATTTTTGATATGGATGGAGTTATAGTTGATAATCAGAAGTATCATCTATTGGCATGGGAGCAATTCTGCCTAAAACATAGTTTTCAATGCGTCATCAATACGTTTAGCGCACAATACTTTGGAAAAAGTAACCACGAAATTCTAAATGCACTTTCGGGACAAATACTAACCTCGGATATCGCTTTAAAACTTGGAGAAGAAAAGGAGGAGGTTTACCGAAAACTTTACCGTAATGAAATAAAACCGCTTAACGGTTTAGTAGAATTACTGAAAAAATTAAAATCAGATAATAAACTAGTTGCAATAGCATCGTCGGCTCCAATTTCGAATATCGATTTTGTACTCGACAGTTTAAGCATTAGACAGTATTTTGATGTTATTGTAGATGTATCGATGGTTAAGAATAGTAAGCCAGATCCCGAAATATATCTAAAAGCAGCAGATTTATTGAATGTAAACCCTAGCAAATGCTTAGTTTTTGAGGATTCACATTCGGGAATTAAAGCAGCGCTTAGTGCAGGCATGAATGTAATTGCAATTGCAACTACCCATAAAAAGGAAGAACTCAATCCGAACCTATTAAAAATAAATGATTTTGAGGAACTCTGTTCCTATACCAAATAATAAAGAAGGGCGGTTAAACCGCCCTTCTTTATTATTTAATTTCAGCATTATCGGATGGTTCCTCCTCCTTTAGCAAGTCTAGAAGATTATGCGCCTGCAACTGATTATACCAAGTAATGATCTTTTTTATGTCGCTGGTATAAACGCGATCCCGGTCATAATCGGGCATGGCCTTAGCAAAATACTTCACAATTTCCTTTGGATCGGATTTAGGATCAATGGCAGATTTGCCATCCTCCATCTCCTTAATTTTAGCGAGCACTTCGCGTAGTGCAACCTCCCCGGAATCTGTAAACACAGCGATATCAGATATTGCACTAACCTTAGCAGTTACGGGAACATTAATACGCTTACCATCGATCAACGATTCCACTATAATTCCTTGACGGCCCTGCGATACAAACTTAAATAAACCAGAATGACCCGAGATTGAGATTATTTCCTTTAATGTTGTTTCCATAATTTATATTGATTGATATTGCAAAATAAAATCAAAAAGTTGTAAAATGAAAAACGTTTCGTAAAAGTTAACCTAAATGTTTTTTGTGCTAATTAAATCCTCGCTCCTTTTTAATTTTCTCGTAAGCCTCATTCACCATTTTAAATTTCTGCTCAGCGGCAACCCGAACATCATCGCCTAAATGGCTCACCTTATCGGGGTGATGTTTAATGGCCATTTGTCGGTAAGCCTTCTTAACTTCCTCATTGGTAGCCGAAGGTGATACTTCAAGAATTGTATAATACTTATCGTTATCGGGAATGAACATTGCCTTGATTGAGTCGAAATCAGCACCGGTGAGACTCATGTACTCACTTATCTCCGATAAAACTTTCAATTCCTCCGCACTAATTACTCCATCGGCCTGCGCTATTCCAAACAAAAAGTGTAGAAGTTGTAGTCGGGAGTGATAATCAACATTATCCTTAATCTGTGTGCAAACATCCTTTAAAGGTACGGTCTGTTTAAGAATATCGCGAAGAAGGAGCATGGCCTCACGAGCTGCATCAACTCCAAAGTTTTTCAGGAAATATGCTTTTACATAATCCAGTTCCGATTTTAGCACTTTTCCATCGGCTTTCATAATTGCCGATGAAAGCACTAACAAACTGACTAGAAATCCATTCCGACTAGTTTCACCAGTATATACCTTTGTTTCAACACTGTCGAAAATTGAACCTATTGCAAATCCTATGATAGCACCAATTGGGCCAAACATAAATAAGCCCAATCCCCCTGATATCCATTTTCCGTACTTAGCCATAACCTTACCGTGTAAAAAACTTCAAAACAAAAATAAATGAAAGTTCTTTAAACTAAAGAAATTTCATTTATTACTTAATCCTAAAATATCGAAAAGAATCCTAAAATCTAAAATACAACCCGGCTTCAACCGTTGGAAGCATATTAAATTCTCCAAAAACATCGTAAAAGCCATACCCCGCCATAATATTAAAGCGCACTCTAGTCCCAAATCCGAAACCAGGGCCAAATCCTATATTATAAGCATTGTTGTTTACATGCTCCTCCCGATATTCATAATAACCAGTATTGTAATTATAATAATCGGTTTCCTCTACATATTTATTTATATTATAGGAATTTGCTAAATAAAGGAAAAATCGAGTGTGACGAGAGTTATATATACTATACATCCCCGTCAACCCCAAACTAACAAAAGTAACATCTGATGATTTTACAGGTAAGGCAGTGATTTGAACGCCAAATTTACCAGGCCAATATCTATACGACAGTCCGACTCCTGTTGTAAATCCTGCCTGAAACCCAAATTCATGAACCTTATTTTCGATAGGTTTATCTTGGTTTTGCGCAATTACACTGTAAGAAATCACAGTAACGGCTAAAATTAAAAGTACTTTCTTCATACGATAAAATTTGAGATATTATTATAACACCAAAATTTATTCCAAAAACAAAATAGTCAAAATCTCTATAAAAGATTTTCTAATTAAGAACTCTCTTTCATCAACAAACCAACTATTTTAATTATTTGCGGTAATAGTAAGTTATTATCATTGTTCATGATAACAAAATCACTCCGACTAATCAATTCTTTATCGGGAAACTGGTTATTGATTCTCTCAATAATGGAATTTCTATCTGTATTATCCCGCTTAATAACCCTTGATATTTTAGTTTCAAGAGGAGCTACTACAGCAATAATTTTATCTACACCTTTAAATGATCCGCTCTCCAACAGAATAGCCGACTCATAAAATACAACTGGGTAGTTCCCATGATCTTCAACCCAATTCTCGTAATGTTTTGCCACTGCCGGATGGACTATTTCGTTCAGTTTTCTCAATAAAATGCCATTGCTGAATACAATTGATGCCAACCGTTTTCTATCTAATCGACCTTGAATGTATATATCTTCACCAAAAAGGTTTGATATGGCAGCTATTACACAACTATCAGTATCGGAAATTTTTCTAGCCTCAATATCAGCATTGTAAACCGGATAACCCAGTGTTTCTACAATACCACAAACGGTAGATTTTCCACTACCAATTCCGCCGGTTATTCCAACCCTTAATGTCATCTTGTTTTTAGTATGAAATCTACATATTTGGGCTGAAAATCTACTCTTCCCACATAATCTGGATACCTCTCAAGAGATACCCTAATTTTTCCACCCGAAATTGACTCAGGATCATTAAAGTTGCAGACCAACTTAAACTGATTGGGCTTTAGCAGAAAATACTTACTAACCACAACATTACACTTTACACTAACCTTTTCGGGAAGAAGTTTCACTTGTGCATTATCTGGCACATTTTGAGGTACAAGAGGAACTTCAAGCGTTGTTTCAGTAAATTTCTCAACGGGGATTTCAACTTTTACTTCGCTCTCCGAAAATGCAACCTGAGGTATCGTAGAAAGTGGAACTATAGTCCTTGTGGTCTCGGAAAGTAAACCTAACGATATCTGTTGTGTTTTGACTTGATTAATTGTATCAACAATAGTACTAGGACCAGTTATAGTTATATTACTAGGTGTAACCTTAATTGCTCCAGCAAGCATGTGCTGGTTCGAGTACGTCATACTAATATCTGGCCTAACCGGCACAACCTTGTCTATTACATTCGACATATTAAAAAATAGCGTATCAGGCTGCGTTCCAAGCAAAATTATATCATCACTCAGCTGTGACGCCAACGATCCAAACTTATCCGACATCAATACATAGTACTCCGATGCTTCAGAATTTCTATTCCTTATAGCCCCCTTTACGCTAACCTGAATAGGGCTCATCAATGCGATTAGTTTATAGCGAAGCAAAGTATATCCGTACGCTTTTACTTTAAGCTGAATGGTTCGGGGCGGTTCTCCGGCTATAACTTTTCCCTTGGGAGGATTTACCAACTGAATTGGATAATCAATTCCGGTGGTATACTCATGACTTAATTTGATCAGAAACCAAAGAATGGTTGATATCATGAGAAAAAATAAGAATATGGCAAGACGCTTATTAAACTTAGCCTTCTCGCGATTTACAACCTGATTGAATTGTCTGAGTAAACTTGAGTCCAATTTTCACAAAAAAATTACAGGATTCAAAGTAAATAAATTACAATGAATCCTGTAAATATAATGATAAAAATCTTTTATCGTGTCTGAATATCGCTTGCGTCGCGAATAATAGTGCTTTTGATAACTTTTACGGTTGCATTAGTATCAATCTCAACGAGAGCGTACTCTTCTTTAATTTCAACAATTTTACCGTAAATACCACCAGCAATAATAACCTTATCTCCTTTACCTAAAGACTCCTGAAACTTGCGAAGTTCTTTTTGGCGCTTCATCTGCGGACGAATCATAAAAAAGTAGAATACCACGATGATTAGACCAAACATTAAAAAGGTCATCCAAGGATTTGCTTGCTGTTGCTGTAAAATAACAAAAAGTAATGTTTTCATATTCAATTATTTAAATTAGTTTCTGTAAAAAATATGCTGCAAAGTTATAATTTATTTTAAACTAGTGATATTCCCTTCTACCACGTTTGCCTTAATAGTTACGGACTTGTCCATTATGTGGGAATTTGTTCTTAACGTAACAGATTTATACTGAGAACCAAACCATCCTCTGCTGTCAAAAATCACCTCAACACTGCCCTCCTCTCCTGGCTTTAGCATCTTTTTACTTAGCTTTGGGGTTGTGCAGCCACAGCTAGGAATAGCATCCTTTACAATAAGCACTCCATTTCCGGCATTCTTGAACTTAAATGTATGGGATATAACTTCGCCTTCACACACTGTTCCAAAATCAAAAAAATCATCGATATACTTTAGATCTGCTACTAAAGTAGAGTCGGAAGACGCTACATTTTGATCCTGAACTCCATCACTTCCAACTGTACAGGATGCAAAAAATAGAACGAATAAACCAAATAAGCCTTGACAAAATTTGCTTGGCATACTACACTAATTATCTAATTCGTCTGATTCTAGCTTATCTCCATCGATTGATGAGAGTCTAATATCATCTTCGCCAACCAATCCCCTTCCCTGTTTTACAAATTGATTGTTCTTACGAAGTGACAGGATGATCTTATCGAGAATACCGTTGATAAACGTGCTGCTCTGCTCTGTGCTGTAGAATTTAGCAATCTCAATATACTCGTTAAGAGTTACCTTTACGGGGATAGATGGAAACTCCATGATCTCGGTAAGGGCCATTTCCATTATCAGAATATCCATTCCTGCAATACGGTCAACCTCCCAGTTCTGGGTGTACTCCTCAATCAACTTAACATTATCGGCATGGCGCAGCACAACCTTACGGAGTAGTTTCTTGGCAAAATCCTCATCGTCCTCGTTACGGAACATTGGCATTAGTTCAGCGGATTCATCGGACGATTCGGTAAGTTTTTTAACCGTTTTGGTAGCCATGCTGAGCACAAACTCTAAATCGTCGTTCCAGTAGATGCTTTGCTCCTCAAGGAAGTTGTTGAAATCATCTAAATCGCCTAATTCACGTTGAAGTAAGTTTATAACCAACTGCCTATCATCCGTAAACTCAACGGTATCGGCATTCATATACTGATTATAGTAATCGGCAACAATTAATTTATTGAATATGCTCTTTATGAGTTCAGGGTGATGACGCCAGTTTAAACGGTTTTCGGTTGAGTAGTTTATTAAACTCTGATTGATTCGAAACTTATCGATTACCTTATTATCAACAAAACGGGTGTTAGGGTTTAACTCTTCTGGGGTAGGACGCAACTTTTGTCTGCCTAAATCGATTTTATTCTGAGCAAAATCGGCCAACTCCTCGGGGAGCATTAAAAGCATATGGTATAGTTGATAAGACTTTTCGATACTAAGGAATAACTCCTTTTCGAGTTTGTTTAGTGAATCGTTTTCGCTACGGAAATGAGCGAAGAGAACTTGTAGAATCTTAATTCGTAGTAATCGTCTGCTAATCATTGTGTAAGAACGTATTTTCTTTTATCATTTGAGACTACAAAGATACATTCAATTTTTGGATTGGCTAAATAGATGTCTAGGTTTAAAGTAAAAAACTGTTAAATGATTCGGAGAAAGTTTAGGAGACAGAATTTAAAAAAGGCCCCAAAGAACTGTGTCCGGCAACAAATACCATTTGCCCTCTTCCATTAATAAACAGGTAGAGAGCAAAAACAAACTTCGACTCACAAAAAACTAACAACTATCAACTAAAATGAACTTTTTTGTTAAAAATTTTGCGTAAACAAATCGAATGACAAATATTTTTCTATTTTTGAGAGGTTGAAAACCTAAAACCAAACCTAATTTAAATAATGTGAGATGATGGACGGATTTGAAAACCTTGACGATTTTGAGAAAGCGGACAAAGAGGATATTTTCTCTAAAGTAATTCGTGCGGGTAAAAGGACTTACTTTTTTGATGTAAAATCGACCCGCAACAGCGATTTCTACCTTACCATTACCGAGAGCAAAAAACGTATGGGTAAGGATGGTAAGATGTACTACGAAAAACATAAAATCTTCTTGTACAAGGAAGATTTTGAGAAATTCCTAGAGGGATTGAACGAAGTTGTTGATTATATCAAAACCAACCAAGAGGTTATTCCGCGGAGTGAGATGGTAGAGCAGGAAGAATTAGAGATGGCTACAACTGAATTTTCCAGCGTAAGTTTTGAAGACCTTGAAAAATAGACGATAAAAAGAAACCGGCAATTGCCGGTTTCTTTATTGCTCATCGAAACTCATTCCATCAATTGGTTCCTTATTAATAACCTTTCTTATCTCCTCAAGCGATAATTCTTTTACATTGGTTACAATGTAACCATCGTTAAGCGAGCATCCTAACGTTAAGCATTCATTAACAACCGCTTTTATGGGCTCATTAACCGCAATCTCAAGTGGGATAAGAACAGTAACGCAAATAAAATCATCAAGCATTTCGATTTTCTCTATTTCAGAGTTATAACGAGGGAAAATAAAGTTGACCTCATCAACTACCAGTTGTTTCTGCTCTGCAATTAACCCACTTTATTGGGAACAAAAACAATAAAGTATCTCAGTTTATTACTTTTTCCACCAAGACCAGTGCTTATAAAAACTCCATCCTCCTCCGAAAGCGATGATACCATATGAAATCGACTCTCATTCAAAGCCATAAGAGCCCAATCCTTTAGTTCTGGTAATGCAATTGATGAATACTGCTCAATCAACCTATAATTCTCAACATCATCGGAACCTGCCAAATAAATAAGGAATTCTTTCACTTCATCATTATTGAGATTGTGACTTAGTAAATCATTGGCAAAGAATGTCTTTAAAGTTTCGACTGAACGAATTTTCGAAACCATTTTATAGTACTCCATTTGTACATCGATGCTTATGGAATCCTCAAGTATTCTCATACTTTCGGGCGATGCACCTAGAATACCTTTTATGTGCTTGAATAGTTCGTCAGTATTGTCCATATATGTTTAAATGCATTAGTCTACAGTAATTGAGAAATATTGGATTACTTTTGCAAAGTTGCAAAAAAGTATAGTCAACTGAATTAAATATTTTTTTAAACATTTCGGAGCAAATTTAGTTGATTATGTATATTTGATAAGATAGACCCAGTTTAACTCTAAACTTATATTTTCTTAATGCTTCTTTCTAATTTACAAAACGGCGAGTATGGAATAATTTCGAAGGTGATGGGGCGCGGAACCTTCCGCAAACGCATAACCGAAATGGGATTTGTAAAAGGGAAAAAGGTTGTGGTGGTTAAAAATGCACCACTCAAAGATCCTATAGAATACTCTATTATGGGATATGAGATATCGTTACGTAGAAACGAAGCCGCATTGATTGAGGTTGTAACACCTGAGGAAGCAAAAAAACTGGTTGCTGAACATCATAGCAATTCACTTACAACTTTTTCTGAACCTGAAATTATTGATACTGGCGTTAAGGTATCGGGTAAAACCATAAATATTGCACTTGTAGGGAATCCAAACGCTGGGAAAACAACCATATTCAACTATCTATCCGGCTCACGCGAACACGTAGGAAACTACAGCGGCGTTACTGTTGACTCAAAA
The DNA here is from genome assembly GCA_036322835.1 of Tenuifilaceae bacterium CYCD. Taxonomy (NCBI): domain Bacteria; kingdom Pseudomonadati; phylum Bacteroidota; class Bacteroidia; order Bacteroidales; family Tenuifilaceae; species Tenuifilaceae bacterium CYCD. The sequence continues at coordinate 3,490,537 of AP027304.1, forward strand.
AACGCACATTTCAAGTATAAAGGCTACACATTTAATATCACCGATTTACCTGGAACCTACTCGTTAACGGCTTACACTCCCGAGGAAATTTTTGTCCGCAGGTATATTCACGATAACAATCCGGACATTGTACTGAATGTGGTTGATTCATCGAACCTAGAGCGAAACCTTTACTTAACAACACAACTAATTGATATGGACGTTAGGGTGATTGTTGCGCTAAATATGTTTGATGAATTGCTGGGTAAAGGCGACCGATTCGATTATTCAGAATTAGGCCGAATGCTAGGTATTCCCTTTGTTCCTACTGTAGGTTCAAAAGCCAAAGGACTAGATAAACTGCTCGATACTACTATCAATGTATTTACTGAGAAAGATAAGGTTGTTCGTCATATTCACGTAAACTACGGTCAAACTATTGAGGATTCGGTTTCCGCAATTCAAAAGGAGGTCAAGAAAAACGAGAATATCACCGTAAACTATTCTAGTAGGTATTTAGCAATTAAGTTGATTGAAAAAGATAGGTTTGCCCATAAGATTCTTAAAGAGGTTGGTAATTATAACACTATTTCGAGCATAACCGAAAAAGAGATTACTAAACTGGAGAACTCTTACAAGGAAGATTCCGAAACCCTTATAACCGATGCAAAGTATGGTTTTATTGCTGGTGCCTTAAAAGAAACATTCAAGGAAGGAACTCACCAGAAACGCCAAGCAACAGAACTAATTGACACTTTCATAACCCATAAACTTTTTGGTTTCCCAATATTTCTATTCCTTATCTGGTTAACATTCTTCACAACATTCACCATTGGCAAATACCCAATGGGCTGGATTGAGCACGGGGTAAACCTTTTGAGCAACTTTATGAGCAATGTCTTAGCCGAAGGTCCTCTCAAAGATTTACTTGTTAATGGAATAATAAGTGGTGTTGGAAGTGTAATTGTATTCTTACCTAATATTTTAATTCTATTCTTCTTCATCTCGTTGTTGGAGGATACAGGCTATATGGCTCGTGCAGCATTTATAATGGATAAACTAATGCACAAGATTGGACTGCACGGCAAATCGTTCATTCCACTTGTAATGGGATTTGGCTGCAATGTTCCGGCTATTATGGCATCGAGAACCATTGAGAATAGGAATAACAGGCTTGTTACAATTCTCATAACTCCATTTATGAGCTGTAGTGCCCGTTTGCCCGTTTACATTCTCATTCTAGGAGCCTTTTTCCCTGCAAGTGCAGGCAATCTGCTATTCTTAATTTACTTTATTGGAATTCTAGTGGCAATATCAACCGCGCTATTACTTAAGAAAACATTCTTTAGAGCCGATGATATTCCTTTCGTGATGGAGCTTCCTCCATACAGGATTCCAACAATGCGATCCACCGTAATGCATATGTGGCATAAAGGCTCGCAGTACTTAAGAAAAATGGGAGGTGTAATTCTTATTGCTGTAATTTTTATATGGGCATTGGGGTACTTCCCCCGTAACGTGGAATTCTCCAAGGATTACCAAGGATTAATATCTGTTGAAAAAGAAAACCTAAAGAACATTTCCAACGCTTTAGCTGTTAACAATAACAGAGTTGATAGTATCCAGTGGAATATTCATCACCTTGAACTCGAAATGGAGGCTGAAAGACAGGCTCAATCTTATCTTGGTAGAATTGGACAGTTCATTGAGCCAGCAATTAAGCCTTTAGGTTTTGACTGGAAAATGGGCGTTAGTTTACTTTCAGGTGTAGCAGCAAAGGAGATTGTTGTTAGTACGCTGGGCGTACTATATCAGGCCGATGATGATCCACATATTGCAAATTCACTGCCTGAAAAACTTCAAAACGAAACCTTTAAATCGGGGGAGTTAAAAGGACAAAGGATATTTTCACCGTTAAAAGCAATTGCGTTCTTACTTTTCATTCTTATATATTTCCCTTGCGTTGCAGTAATTACAGCTATAAAGAACGAATCGGGATCGTGGAAGTGGGCATTATTCACCATAATTTTCACAACGGCACTTGCGTGGATGGTTGCATTTACGGTTTATCAGGTGGGAAGTTTGATGGGATTTTAGAATCAAAGTGACGAGTTTTGAGTGACAAGTGACATAAGAGTGGACAATTCTCTACCTGTCACAAATCACTTGTCACTTGTCTCTAACAAACAAAAAAATGTTTCAAGAAATAACGGTTTACATAATAGTTGCAGGGGCTTTTGCCTACACATCGTATTCATTGTATCGGGCATTTAACCCAAAGCACAAAGACGTTGCACATTGCGCAGGATGCAGCAGCGCTAGCTGTAGCGTTAAAGAGTTGAAAAATCTTAAATCGAAGTAAACATTTCTAGACTAATATCGTTTACTACTTTGGGAAAATTATAGCGATGCTAAAAAGATTCTTAAATACAATAGTTGCACTCCCCGTTGCTTTATCATTAATAGTGGCGTCAAGTGGTATTACTGTATTTTTGCACCATTGCGATTGTGAAGGAAAAACAATCTTCTCCCTTTACCACGAGGTTGGTTGTAGTATGAATCAGCACCCTCAACCAGCATTCCATAACTGCTGTGATTTTGAAAATGTACAAGTTAAATCCGATAACGAAAGTTGTGGATGTAGCAACGATGAAATATCAATAAAACTAGATGATGTCACACCTAGCACATCAACAAACAATACTTTTGTCAAAACATTGCTAGTTGCTAAATTATTTGATGTTGAAAGCAGCGTAAGTAAAATACAACTTTCAGAAACATCAAACTTATACAACGAATCCGAGTCTCCTCCACCTAAACTGTGGGGAAAAACTATGCTGATTCGATATAGTTCGCTTAAAACCTATCACATAAATTCATAGAATTCGAGTTCCATACTCGAAAGTTATTGTATTTCCATTTGTTCAATGGAAATCTGTTGATAATTAGGTCTATCAAAATTCAATGTAGTTTATTTAAGGTTATTTCAATATACATTTAGAGATTCCTGCCTTCGCAGGAATGACAGTTAGGCGGTTTCTACCACAACTTGTCATTCCGCACTTGATGCGGAATCTCACTAGTGAGTTCGCCAAAGGCAATCTCCTTAAGTAAACAACTTTGAATCAATATTATTGATAATTCACTATGAATAACACTATAAAAACAATTTTATGTAGGTTATTTGTTCTTGCCTCACTTACCTTTCCATTTGCTAAATTGGTGAATGCTCAGGATATGATCCACGGTCATATTTATGGTAAAGATGAAAAGGGTAACACTAGCCCATTGGTAGGAGCAAATATTGTTTGGTTGGGTAGCACTGTTGGAGCATCGGCTGATGCCGAAGGACATTTTATGCTTCAAATTGTTCCGGGGTATGAAAAACTAGTGATTAGTTTTATCGGCTATAAATCCGATACAATTGCAGTAGACTTTAACTCAAAGCACGTGATGCACACCCTAACCCAATCGAATACACTTGAAGGAGTTACCGTTACTACAACTGCACCGGGCACACATCTGCAACGCTTAAATCCTATTCAAACTCAGGTTATAAGCGGCAATGAGCTAAAGCGTGCGGCTTGCTGTAACCTCTCCGAAAGTTTCGAAACTAATGCATCTGTGGATGTATCGTACAGCGACGCAGTTACAGGTGCTAAACAGATTCAACTCCTTGGTCTTGCAGGGATATACACCCAAATGCAATTTGAGAATATTCCTACGCTCCGTGGGCTTGCATCGGCATACGGACTTGGATATGTTCCTGGCCCTTGGATGGAATCCATTCAGGTATCGAAAGGAACGGCATCGGTGGCAAATGGCTACGAGAGTATCACTGGTCAAATCAACATTGAATTTAAAAAGCCCTGGGAGCAGGAAAAGATGCACCTTAACCTTTACGCCAATAATCTTGGTATGACTGAATTCAACGCAAACTATGCTGTTGATGTAAACGAAAAGGTATCGACAATGATTCTGGCGCACGGTTCGCATCTAGGAAACAGGATTGACCACAATCACGACGATTTTCTTGACCATCCACTAACCACACAGTACCATTTATTTAACCGATGGAAGTATCAAGGAAAAAACCTGGAATCGAACTTTGGCATAAAGTACTTGCAGGAAGAACGAATTGCGGGACAGGATAACTACACCAAGAATACTGAGCAAATTGTGGGCAATCCTTACGGTATCGATATTCACACCAATAGGTTCGAAACATTCAGTAAAATTGGGTATATATTTAATAGACCTGCAACAAGCTTGGGATGGATTAACTCGTATACCTACCACGATCAAAACTCCAACTATGGAGCACGAATCTACAACGCAACCCAGCATAGCTATTTTAGCAATCTAATCTTTATTACTTACTTGGGAAACACCAATCATATTATAAAGACTGGGGCTAATTTTAACTACGATGGCTATATAGAAAATCTGGATAATATCAACTTAAACAGATATGAAAGGGTTCCTGGTTTTTATGCTGAGTACACCTACAAGTATCTTGAAAAACTCACATTGATGGCTGGGTACAGAATTGACCATCATAGCAAGTTTGGATATTTTACGACTCCGCGATTTCACGCAATGTACAAACCTTGGGAGCAACTAACATTCAGGGCAAGTGTAGGAAAAGGTTATAGGTATCCATCGGCCATATCGGAGAATAGCAATTTGCTGGCAAGCAACAGGCAATTTGTTTTTGAGGAAGATGCAAAACTTGAGGAGGCTTGGAACTACGGTTTAAACATCACCCAGAGGTATAAAATTTGGGGTAAAAATCTTACTATCAGTACCGACTACTATCACACCAACTTTACAAACCAGTATATAGTTGATACCGATAGGGATGCAACATCGGTTTACTTTTATAACCTCGATGGAAAATCGTACTCCAATAGTTATCAGATTGAAGTTAATACTCAACCTTTGAAAGGCTTGGATTTAACTATGGCTTACAGAATAAACGATGTTAAAACCACAATCAACGGTGAATTACAGCAAAAGCCACTTGTTAGTAAAAATAAAGGTTTAGTTAGCGTTAGCTATAAAACCCCATTGAAAAAGTGGCAATTCGATTACACCATACAGCTCAACGGTGGCGGACGTTTACCAAATATGGATGGCTATCCCGTTGATGTACAAATGGGAATGGATTTCCCATCGTACACCACAATGAATTTTCAGTTAACAAAATTGTTCCGTAAATGGGATTTATACATTGGTGTTGAGAATTTAACTGGCTTTAAACAGCACAACCCAATTATTTATCCAGAGAATCCTTACAACCAATATTTTGATGCATCGCAGGTTTGGGGACCAATTACAGGAGCCAAGTACTATGCAGGAATCAGAATATCGATGTGGAAATAATTCTCATAGTTGTTCGTTGACAGTTGTTTGTTGATTGTATTTTAAAATAGACTAATTTGTCATTCCAAGTGAAACGAGGAATCTATACTAAAGCAAAAATGCAGTAGTGAAATAAAACACAATAGTTAAAATAAAACTGAATAGTTATGAAAACGGAAAAACTAATTGTAAGCAATATGAAATGTATGGGATGTGTAAATGCTGTTAAAACAGGACTATCAAGCATTCAAGGCGTTTCTAATGTTGAGGTTGATTTAGCAACAGCAACTGTAACCGCTACCTACGACGATGATAGTGTTAAAAGCACTATTATTAAGAAACTGGATATTTTGGGATATCCAGCAAAACAATAAACGAATTGTCAAACCAATAAAATCAAGAAAAATGAAGAAGTTAATGTTTATACTTTTTAGTGTAGCCCTTATGGTTGCAAGTACTACAGAAACCTATGCTCAAAAAAAGGTTGATAAAACTGTAGTTTACGAGGTTAGTATGCACTGTAAATCGTGCAAGGCAAAAATTGAGCGCGATATCGCCTTCGAGAAAGGTGTAAAGGAAGTAACCGCATCGCTTGATGAAAAACTAGTAATCGTTAAGTACGACGAAACTAAAACAACCCCCGAGAAAATTGCAGAAGCAATTAAGAAACTAGGCTACGAAGCCAAAGTGGTTGAAGAGAAAAAGAAATCGTAAATTTATACCAGTATCATTAAAGTCATTCCGGGCATAGTCCCGGAATCTTTTTTCTCAATTAATATCAGGATAGATTCCTGCTTCCGCAGGAATGAAATTAATGTCTTTGTTAATTCAAGTTTTAGAATGTTATTCCAAAACTTCCGTAAACCATTAGTCTATCAGCAGGACTCAGGTTACGCACATTAACTGAGCACAACAAATTCTTAATAGGTTGATACTGCATACCTGCTATTATTAAGTGTGCTTTCTCTAAGCTCAGAGGGAATGAACGGTTTATATAATCGTACCTAACTATTACATCAAACTTAGGATTGATTGTGTATGAACCAAAGGTTGATACTCCATAGTAATCGGCGTTTTCTCTGTAACCATAGTTTACGACTTTATTATACTCCACTGCAACACGGAACTTTTCGGTTTTAAATCCCGCAAATGCCGAAAAGGCATACTTATCTTTGGCTAACTTTGCAGTATCGGATTCTGGAGAATAGTCTGCATACAATTTTAAAATAAGCCCCTTTACTGGATATATCTCCAGATTGTTGGAGTAAAGAAACTTTCCGTTTTCATCCTGACTTTTAAAAGGACCATCGCCATTGGTTACGGAAATTTGGTTCAACAATTTATTGCCATACTTCAAATCGACCTGCACACCAAAATCCGCAGGATTCCCGTAACGATGCACCTCTTGGTAAGTAAAGTAGATATAACGGTACCCCCAGAATTTATCCTGAGTTGTTAGGTACTGGGTATTCAAAAGTTGTCCAATTCTTAAATCGATAAAATTAGCAGGAGAATACTTAATTTCGGCCATTTTTAGGAAGGCCGTGTACTTACTGCCCTCGTTATAGGATACATTCATTGGGTCGCCATTCTCATCGGTTACCTTGATTGCATTGGTAGTTCGAGTTACGTCATAAATAAGTGTGGCTTTTAGCTTATCGGAGAAAGTTGCGGAATAACCAAATAATGCCGTAGGCATTTCGAAAGCGCTCTTGGGCTTATACTCACCTTTAACCGTTGTATAGTACGATGCAAAAATGGTTGCCCAAACTTTCTGTTTCACCTCAATGGTTTGAGCCTTTGCCAAAGAATCCTGCGCTATAGATGAATTAGAGTATAGTAAAACAACTCCTAAAATCAAAGTATATATCTTTTTCATAATTTGGATTTTTGAAGGTGCGAAAGTAAAACCAATTTGGGAATTAGCAAATTAGTCGATTTGACAATTAGAAAATTAAAAAATTAAACACCTAATAGTAAATAACCAATTCGACCTAATACCCCACTAACCTTTCGTTATCTTTTCGAGGAACTTCGGATATAGTTCGTCCTTTACCCACTTAAAGTTGGGTTCAATGGAAAGAATCTCCTTGTAGGTTTTAGATGCCAGCGTATAGTTTTTGGCCTTTTCGGCAGCCAACGCTAATTGGGTTAAGGTGTTTAAGTACCACCAGGTTTTTGTTTTACTGGAGGCTTTTATGTTTGTAATTGCCTTTTGGTAGTTCACAATTGCCTCAGCAGGGCTCCCTCCCACATACGATGGTGCATAATGCTTGGAGTTGCCTTTTTCAATCAATGCATACATATTATTGGGCTCCAATTCCAATGCATCTGCAATTAAGTTAATACTTTTGGGTCCAAGGAATGGAGCCTTATAAGGGCTCAACGATATTTTGTAGGCTAAAACAGCAGCTTGCAAAGCCATCACTTCAACCCATTTAGGATTCGATTTGAGTAAATTGGCTATGTGCTTGTCGGCTTTTGCAATATACTCCTCACCCAACGAGGTTCTATTTGAACCCAACAAAAAACCTACAAAACCATACTGAGCGTGAAGTAGTTGAAATTCTACTTTAACACTTTTGGTAGTTTCAAACTCCTTTTCCAAATCAACCATTACACGCTCCCACTCCAGCATATCGCTGGAAACGAAACAACTGTATAGCCTATCGTCGTAAACCGATGAATTGGCAGAAATAGGATTTGCAAGTAGAAGAAATGGTAAAGCAAATAGAATTAACTTTCTGGAAATCATTTTACGGTGCGTATCTCTCTGTTTTTCCATACAAAAGTTCCATTTTTATGGCTTTGCCACCATGCTCGCACCATCTGCACGAATGCAAATTGCTGAAAGGGCAACAGTATAACACTCATAAACGCCGATTGTTTAGATAACTGGGCAACCATCATTCGTGCCATAATAACCGAAAAGAAATAGGCAAAAATCAGCGGAAATGGCATAATAAACAGCACTAGTATTGGTCCTAATGTTGTGATGGCTGCAAAAGCAATCATCACCTTATGATTTCCTCCGAAGAAATCGCATACATTCTTGGAGAAACCCGCTATGGACTCATCGTATGAACCATACATACGGCATTGAATATCATTCTCGGTTCCAAGCAGAGTAGCCATACGGTAACGCAGCTTCTTTACCGAACGTGCTATGGAAATATCCTCAACAGGGTTTGCCTTAAACTGCTCGTGCCATTGGTATTTGCGGTAAATATCCGTTTTAAACATCATCATTTGGCCATTGGCAGCGGAAAGTGAGCGCCTTTTACTCCACTGAACCAAGCGCAAAGGCAATAACGATAGTAAAATCCACTGCATCACAGGAACTGTAATACGTTCGCCAAAGGTTTTTGTAACCTGATACGGCGAAAATGAAAGCAGTGCCAGTTTACTATGCTGCATATAACCGAGCGAATTCTCTATAAATTGGGGCTTTATTCTAACATCTGCATCTAAATACAGCAAATAGTCGCCCTTAGCCTTCTGCGCAAGGTTGTAGCAAGCATAATTCTTCCCCAACCAACCATCAGGTAAATCCATTCCGCTTACAAGGCCAATATTTTGGTTATTTTTTGAATACTGCAAAACTATCTGTGAGGTAGAATCGGTGGATTGGTCGTCGTAAACCAACACTTCAATATTGCTGTGAGTTTGGTCCAATAAATCGACCAGCAAATTTTCGATATTCTTTTCCTCGTTGCGTGCAGGAATTAAAACCGACACCAAACTATCCGATGCTGGCTTATAATCCTTCAGGTATGGATTTGTAAGATAGTTGAACAAAGCCACAAGGAAACGTAAAACCGCCAGAATAACAATTGGAAGTATCAGGTAGAAAAGAATCATTGCTTAAAGTTTTTATCCTGTTGATGAATAGATTGCTTCAAAAACATATTGTAGGCAAACTGAAACTGAGTTAGGTTAAAACTGCCGTCGTAAATATACTCATTTAAGTAAATCGAAAGCGAAGGCTTTTTAAAACTATAATAATCAACCAGATTGACAGCCATAATAACCCTACAATCGGGTTTATCCTGCAAGATTCGCTCAATTCCCTTGGCAAACTCCAACGCAATATGATGCTGACTGAATAGTTTACCCTGCGGGTAAAATACCAATACATTTCCTTCGTCTTTAATTAAATTGGCAGCAAATATCAAACTATCGTAAAGTCCTCGCGATGTTTTGGATATTGAAAAAGCTCCCAACTTGGTAAAAAACTTATGCTTGCTCAACTCGCTCTCGAGCATCAGCAAATGAAACTTCTTATTCAGGTGATTTTTGTTTAGGTACCAGGCAATAAAGCCATCCCACCAGCTAAAGTGGTTTGGAACAAGCAGGATGCTTCTGTCATCAATTTCGATATTAGAAACAACTTTAATCTCCCTAAAATGGCGCTTAAGAATAAAATTAAAATAATGGTTGAAGAACCACTGGTAAAATCGGTTATGTGAAGGTTTTATCATTTTGATACTTGCTATTAATGAACTATTAACCAAATAACTCAATCACTATATCAATCTAAGCAACAAATTCAACGCTCCAAAAAATATACATTGAAGCAAAAAAAGAGTACGCGATAAGGGATTATCAAACTTTAATTTAATCCGATAAATATATAGGAAAAACAGCAACGAAAACACAAACCACCCAATATAGTTGTGCAAGGGAGGATTGCCTGCTTCCCAGTTCCACATATCTAGTTTAATTGCCACTGGCTCCATTACAAAATCATAAACCACTAGTATTATTGACGATACAAAAGATTTTAGCATAAAATTGATGTTCCAACCCTTCGACAAATCGTGCACTAAGTAAACCAGAACCATCCAGTTTATAGCCATAACTAATGGCGTTTGGAATAATTTTACTCCAAGTGATTTTCCGTATGTGTAACTGCCAAATATTAACCCAGTATTTGTTCCAACTGCCTCAACGGCAAAGCCCAAAACACCAATTAAAGTTAACGTGATCCAAAACTTTACGCTGTGGGGCTTGTGGAATAGCATGAGCAGTACAAAACTCAACACAACAAAATATCCGGCAACGGTAAAGTAGTGAGGTTCATCTAAACTTATCAGAATTCCAGCAATTCCAACCAAATAGCCAATTATCAATAAAAACTTTGCCAACTTTAAATACTGTAGCATACTAAATAGGTTTGAAATACGAATCTACAATTTTTGTCAACTCTACGCAAAATGTAAAAAACAACTTCAACAAACACTTGTTAATTAAATAAATATTATTTTTAATAAAAAAACGATGAGACCAAAAGCCCTTATAATTGGAACAGGACTCGGCGGTTTGAGTACAGCTCTCAGGCTTACCTCAATTGGATACGAGGTGGAGATGGTTGAAAAGTACCATCAGGCTGGCGGACGATTGAATAAATTGGAGAAAGATGGATTTACCTGGGATATGGCTCCAACCTTTTTCTCCATGAGCTACGAATTTACTGAACTTATTAAATCGTGCGGCATTGAGCAACCTTTCGATTTTTTTGAGCTTAATCCGTTGTATAAGGTAAATTTTAGCAACTCGCCTAAAACCTTTACCATTTATAAGGATTTAGACAGGTTAGCCCAAGAGTTTGAAGGTATTGAGGATGATTTTGCATTAAAAATGCAGGAATATCTTCGGAAAACAGGGAAACTATTTCACGATACCGAGGGTAAAATCATCCGTAGAAATTTTAAAACACTCCTTCAATACGCGTTAACATTGGCGAGTGTTCCCATGGAACACGCTCCTTTGATGCTCCGCTCAATGTGGAGTGAACTCGATAAGCGATTCAACAGCTACGAGGTTAAGGTGATTTTCTCGTTAGTGGCATTCTTTCTGGGTGCAACTCCGTTCGATACTCCGGCCGTTTACTCAATGCTCACCTACACCGAGTTAAAACACGACGGTTATCACAACGTTAAAGGTGGAATGTACCGTATAGTGGATGGCTTAATGCAAGTACTAACTCAGCGCGGAGTTAAGTTTCACTTCAATACGGAAATTATTGATTATAAACATATTAATGGCGAAATATCGGGCTTTATCGATAAAAACGGTAAAGAATGGAATGCTGATGTTTACATTGTTAATGCCGATGCCGCTTGGTTCCGTGGTGCAATCCTTAAACGCAAAGCGTACACCGAGCAAAAACTCGATAAGCTAAAATGGACTCTTGCACCGTACACCATTTACCTTGGTGTTAATGGAAATATCAATAATTTAAGCGTTCACAACTACTTTTTAGGCACAAACTTTAAGGAGTACAGCTCCAAGATATTTAAGAATCAAATTAGCCTACAGAAACCCTACTACTACGTAAACACAGCAAGTAAGGCAAATCCAGAATTTGCACCAGCAGGTAGCGAAAGTATTTTTATTCTTTGTCCAGTTCCCGATTTACGTTACAAATCGAATTGGGACGATTCGGAACAACTTGCCGATACAATTATTACAGACCTATCGGAGCGAATTGATTATGACATAAAATCCAACCTCAAAGCAAAGGTTATTTACAACCCAACCCATTGGCAAAGGATGTTTAACCTCTATAAAGGAAGCGGCCTAGGACTAGCCCACGATTTGAACCAAATTGCATACTTCCGCCCACACAATACCGACGAAAAGTTCAAAAACCTTTTCTATGTGGGCTCAAGCACAGCACCGGGTACCGGATTGCCAATGGCAGTAATCAGCTCAAAATTAACAACTCAGCAAATTGTTAAACGGTATGGAGATAGATAGAATTGCTCTTTACAACGATGTATCGCTTCTTTGTAGCGCTACAACAACCCAAAAATACAGCACAAGTTTTTCGTTGGGAACAAAGCTTTTCTCAAAGGATATACAGGAGGCAATATACTCCATTTACGGTTTTGTTCGGGTTGCAGACGAGATTGTGGACTCGTTTCACTCCTACAACAAGGAAAAACTCCTAACCGATTTCAAAAACCAAACCTACGAGGCAATATCCGAAAGAATATCAACAAACCCGATTATCCAAAGCTATCAAATAGCCGTAAATAGGTATAATATTGATAAGAATTTAATTGATGCCTTCCTGAAAAGCATGGAGATGGATTTAAATTCAAAATTGTACAATAACCAGGAAATAGGCGAATACATTTATGGCTCAGCCGAGGTGGTTGGATTGATGTGTCTGAAAGTTTTCTGCCGGGGCAATCAGCAGGAGTTCGATAAACTATGCTCACCCGCAAAGAAACTTGGTGCAGCATTCCAGAAGATAAATTTTCTACGCGATATCCGCGACGATTACAACGATTTAGGACGTGTTTACTTTCCTGGAGTCGATTTTAATAATTTTACCCAAAAGCAGAAAGCCGAAATTGAGCAAGATATACAAGCCGATTTCGACGGGGCATTTGTTGGAATTAAGCAGCTAAACCTCGATTCCCAGTTAGGTGTTTACGTTGCATACAAGTACTACACATCGCTATTCAAAAAAATTAAAAGAGTTTCGCCAAGCGAGTTATTAAGTAAAAGATATAGAATCTCAAATTTTAAAAAGATTGCATTGCTTGCTCGTTGTTGGGTGGTTTATAAGTTGAGGATGGTTTAGGTATGATATTGAGTAATTGAGTAGAGACCTTCCATCGTCCGTAGGACATGGAAGCGTCAAAATAATGTTCTATACTAATATTCACTCCGTTGTGATGTAAACAATCATCATCTTTTCAAACCAACACATTACTTACATCGCTTATATAAAACAACGTATCTATTACCCCGAGTTAAAACTTGGGGCTATTGATTTGTAAACCCGTGGGGCATCTTATTTCTGAATTCTATTTTCTCAAACCTATCCATCTTTTTTCTGCTTATATTTTAATCCTTTTATGGTTTTTGCAGTCCATAAATACACTAACTTGCACAAAATTCAATTGTTATAGATATGTCTACATATAATAAGTATTTGACATTATGCTCATTCGCTATTCTTACAGTAATCTCAACTTCCTGCAGTAGCGGCGACAAAAAAGATGGCAAGCCTCAAAGTGGGCGAGGCGGAGCCGGAATATTTGTTGATGCAATAATAGTAAAAGAATCGCCAATACAGCGAACAGTACAAGTTCCTGCAAGTATTTTACCCAACGAGCAGGTTGAACTTAAGGCAGAATCATCCGGCAAGCTCATCGAAATGAATTTAACCGAGGGTAGTTTTGTGAAAAAGGCTGATTTACTTGCCCGTATCAACGATAGCGAACTTCGCGCATTGCTTCAAAAAAAACAATACGACGAAAAGTTGGCGGCTGATGACGAAATGCGTAAGAAACGTCTCATAGAAATTAACGCGATAAGCATTCAGGATTATGAAGCCGCCCAGAATAAACTCGACGGCATACGCGCCGAAATTGAGCAAACCAAAGCCCAGATAGCCAAAGCCGAAGTACGTGCCCCATTCGATGGCAGAATAGGTCTTCGCTACGTGAGTATGGGTGCATATATCTCAACAAATACAACGCTTGCAACATTGGTTCAGGATAACCCTTTGAAGATAGAATTCTCAGTACCAGAAAGGTACTCTGGTTACATTCAGAATGGGTTAGAAGTACTTTTCAAGGTAGGTGACTCACCAACCCAATACACAGCATATATTTACGCCTCGGAGTCAGCAATCGATCCAAATACACGATCGTTAAAAGTTCGAGCAAAGTACCCCAACGTTAATGGTAAAATTCTACCAGGTTCATTCGCCAAGGTTAATATTCTGTTCCAAAATCTACCTACCGCAATAATGATTCCACCTCAGTCAATAGTTCCCGATATGGAAACACAAACCGTTTTTGTTGTCAAAGGCGGTAAGGCTGAGAAAAAAATCATTACCGTGGGCGAACGTACCGGGGTATCGGCCGAAGTTTTAAGCGGAATATCCGTCGGAGACACCCTCGTTATTACAGGATTAAACTCGTTACGATCGGGAGCACCAATTACCATTAACATTGTTGAGCAGTAGGTGTTTTTTGGGTTGTGAGAGTAATGAATAAGCAGACCCGTTAAATACTAAAGTCTACAACAGCTATAGTACGCAACAACTATCGAGATCCCATTAATGACTAATTTTTTTAAAAGTGAGTATATCATCCGTAAGTATTAACAGACCCGTACTAGCATCGGTACTTTCCATAGTAGTTGTGCTATTCGGAATTATTGGTTTTTCCTATTTAGGGGTTAGGGAATACCCAAGTGTTGACCCTCCCATTGTAACAGTATCAACATCGTATACTGGGGCAAACTCAGCGGTTATTGAGGCTCAAATAACCGAGCCGCTCGAGGCCTCCATTAACGGAATTGCCGGCATTAAATCGTTAACCTCGTCGAGCGCCGACGGACGAAGCAATATCACCATTGAATTTGAACTAGGGGTTGACATGGAGGATGCCGCTAACGACGTTCGCGACCGCGTGTCTCGTGCTGTCCGGAACATTCCTCCCGATGCCGATGCTCCGGTTATAACCAAAGCGGATGCCGACTCCGACCCCATACTCACCATCACCGCACAAAGCGAAAAACGCGACCTGCTTGATCTAAGCGATATAGCAAACAACGTAATCAAGGAGCGCCTTCAAACCATATCCGGGGTCAGCGAGGTTGTGATATGGGGCGAAAAGCGATACGCCATGCGCCTTTACCTCGATCCCAAAAAACTGGCATCGTTTAGCGTTACCCCAACCGACATCCGCAATGCCCTAACCCGCGAAAATGTTGAACTGCCCACAGGTAGAATAGAAGGATACTACACCGAGCTATCCATAAGGACGCTTGGCCGTTTGGAAACCCCCGATCAGTTCAACAATCTAATCATCAAGTATGTTGGAGGGATTCCTGTTAAACTGCGCGATGTAGGCAAGGCGGAGTACGCTGCCGAAAACGAAAGGAGCATAATGCGCGGGAATGGCCTAGTACCAATGCTTGGCGTTGCTGTAATACCTCAGCCCGGATCGAACTATGTTAGCATTGCCGATGAAACCTACAAGCGAGTTGACCAGCTAAAAAGGGAATTACCCAACGACATCAAACTCGATTACGCATATGATGCAACAACCAATATCCGAAAAGCAATATCGGAAGTTGAAGAGACCGTTTTGCTAGCGTTTGCGCTAGTAGTTATAGTGATATTTATTTTCCTCCGAAACTGGAGAACCACACTTATACCCATTATTGCAATTCCTATCTCGCTTGTTGGTACATTCTTTATAATGTATCTGGCCGGATTCTCCATCAATGTGCTGTCGTTATTGGGAATTGTACTTGCCACGGGTATTGTGGTTGACGATGCCATTGTGGTAATGGAGAACATCTACTCAAAAGTTGAGCATGGCATGGATAACTATAAGGCAGGTTATGCTGGAAGTAAAGAGATATATTTTGCAATTATCTCCACCACCATCACGCTGGTTGCAGTTTTTATGCCAATTGTATTCCTAAGTGGTGTTACAGGTAGACTATTCCGCGAGTTTGCCGTTGTGGTTGCTGGTGCTGTATTAATTTCGGCATTTGTATCGCTCACCCTAACGCCTATGATGAGTACCAAACTCCTCCGCAAAACCAATAAGGAAGGACGAATAATGGGCGCAATTGGGAATGGCATTCAGTGGATATCGGATTACTACGGACGTTCGTTGATCACTTTCATGAACCGACGCTGGCTAGCGTTTGTAATTATGCTAGTTTCCTTAGGATTTATAGTGTTTATTGGAATAAAGATACCTTCGGAGCTAGCCCCAATGGAGGATAAAAGCCGATTAACCATTTCGACAACCGCCCCGGAGGGCATCGCATACGAGGCAATGGATGCGTACATGCTAGAAATTGCATCGTTTGTGGACACCTTCCCCGAAAAGGCTGCACTAATTCAGCGTACCGCAACGGGTTCAACCAATAGCGGATTCATCAGGCTTCAGCTAAAGCAACCCAACGAACGGATCAAATCGCAGGCAGAGCTGGCCAATGAGATAAATGGATTTCTCCGAAAGAAAACATTTGCCAGAGCATATGTACTTCAGGATCAAACCATCAGCACCGGCAGAGGAAGTGGTCTTCCCGTAAGTTTTGTGGTGCAAGCCCCCAATTTTGAAAAGTTGAAGGAGGCCGTACCGGAATTCCTGGCAAAAGCACAGGCCGATCCGCACTTTCAGGTTGTTGACGTGAACCTCAAGTTTAACAAACCCGAATTGGTTGTCGAGATAGATAGGGATAAGGCAAGAGCCTCAGGAATTGGGGTGCGCGAAATTGCGGAAGCCTTACAGCTTTACTTTAGCGGTCAGCGCTATGGATATTTCATACGCAATGGAAAACAGTACTACGTTATTGGCCAAGCCGAGCGTGGCTACCGCGACGATCCTTCGGACCTAAAGGGCATTTACCTTAGAGCCGATAACGGTAGCCTGGTTGATTTGGGCAGTTTAATTAAAATATCGGAACAGAGTATTCCTCCCCAGCGCTACCGGTACAACCGGTATGTGTCAGCCACATTCAACGCATCGCCCGCTCCGGGCTATACGCTTGGGCAGGGTATTGATGCCATGCGAAGCATCGCAAAAAGCACACTCGACGATACATTTGCAACCACACTAACCGGAACCTCAAAACAGTTCGAGGAAAGCTCAAACAGTTTATACTTTGCCTTTGCGTTAGCATTGGTGCTGGTTTACCTTATACTCGCTGCACAATTTGAGAGTTTCCGCGATCCACTCATAATAATGTTCACGGTACCACTAGCATTAGCTGGGGCAATACTATCACTATGGATATTTGGCCATACACTTAATATCTTCAGCGAAATTGGAATTATTGTGCTGGTTGGAATTGTTACCAAGAACGGTATTCTGATTGTAGAATTTGCCAACCAGAAAAAACAAGAGGGCATGACAAAACTCCAAGCGGTGGAATTTGCAGCAAAGCAACGTTTACGTCCAATTCTGATGACTAGTTTAGCTACGATTTTTGGAGCATTGCCAATTGCCCTAGCACTTGGGGCAGCATCAACCAGCCGCATTCCTATGGGGATCACAATTATTGGCGGATTGTTATTCTCGTTAATGCTTACACTGTACGTTATTCCTGCGCTTTACACCTATATATCAACAAAGAAAGCCAATTTAATAAGACACGATGAGGAGTAATATAATGTTGATGGTTGCTCGTTGATAGTTGTTCGTTAAAAAATTTAGAATGAAAGATTTGAATGTTATGAATTTTAAAAAAACATACTTAACAATAGTGTTATTGCTTGTTGGCATTTATGCTATTGGTCAAGATACACTTACTCTCTCCGATGCGGTTAAATTGGGTTTGGAAAATAATTTTTCAATCAGAATTGCACGGAACGATGTGACAATTGCTGATAACAATAACAGCGTGGGAAATGCAGGCATGCTTCCTAAAATTGATGCCTCGGGTGCAAGCAATAATTCAAAATATAACCTAAAACAGGAGTCCGACGATGGAACGGAGTATAGTAACAGCAGCTACCCGAACTACGGCCTTACTTCCGGAATACAGCTGAACTGGACCATTTTTGACGGTTTTGCGATGTTCGCCAACAAGAAAAAATACTCTACGCTAGAGGATCTTAGCAATGTTAACTTCCAAATGACCGTTGAAGATGTAGCGGCTTCAATAATTCTGAACTACTACACTATATCGATTGAGAATAATCTTCTGGAAAACTACCATGAGATATTAACCCTATCGCGCGACAGGTTTAAAATAGCCCGCGAAAAGGCAGCAATTGGAACCAGCTACCAAATTGCTGTAATGCAGGCAGAGGTAGATTATAGAGCCGATTCGTCGCAAATGCTCCAACAGGTCAACAAAATTCAAAACCTTAAAATCAACCTGAATAAACTCATAGGTCGCGAACCCGAAATCAACTTCGAGGTCAATAAAATAACACCCGAGGTTACCGCAATTGAGTTAAATTCGATAATAAACAACCTTCTAAATCAGAATAAAGAACTACAGGCAGCAAAACTAAATCTCCGATTAAAAGAATTAGCCATACGCGAGGCCCAAGCATCGCGCTACCCCAAAATCAACTTGTCATCGGCATACAACTTTTCCAGAACCTCAACCCCCGACGGTAACACTGAGCTATACCGCACGTACGGACCCGCATTTGGCATTAGTGCCGGAATAACTCTATTCAATGGATTAAATGCAAATCGGAACATCAAGAATGCCCGAATAAACAGAGATAATCAGGATTTATCCAATCAAGAAAAAGTGCAAAACCTTAAGGGTGAAGCTATCAAATACTACAACAACCTAGTGCTAGCAAAAAACCTTGTGGAACTTGAAAAGAAATCTGCAGAACTCGCGCGTACCAACTCCGATGTTGCCATGGAAAAGTACAGGATCGGTATCATTAGCGATATTGAGCTTCGCGATGCCCAAATTAAGTATCTTGATGCCGAATACCGCTATCTTAACGCCCTGATGCAAGCCAAAACCGCAGGGGTAGAACTTCAGGTTTTAATGGGTACGGTTAGCATCCCTTAAACCAAACACACTGATATTGAAAGCAGAAGCCTCCAAATTTGTCTTGGAGGTTTCTTTTTTCAATTTTAAGTTGTAACTTGTTTTACTGAAACAACTAATTCGTTTATTAACTTAAATCTATCGCTATAAAGAAAATGCTATATGCAATTGCTGTTGCATCATTATTTATGATGAGCTGCTCTGGTTCATCAAAAGAAGAAGCCAAAGCACAAAAGGAAATCATGGTTAACGATTCTATTGCTAATGAAGCAGAAAAAAATGCAGCGGATATTCAACAATCTGTCAATGAAGTAGATTCTTTAGTAAACGAACTTTAAATCCAAGACAATGAAAACAAAATTTAACAGTAGTTTGCTATGCATTGCATTAGCAATATGCTTTATAATCCTAACAAGCGTTGACGCATATGCTCAACAACAAAAAGGTAAAGGTAAGGCTCAAAAGGAGGCTAAAGTAGAAAAAGATAGCTTAGACAAAAAGCATCAAGGCAAAAATAAGCCTGACGAAAAGGCAAAGGGAAACAAAGAACTAAAAGACTCATTAAAGGCTGAAACTGCGGATTCAATTGCATCTCCTGAATCCGAAAAAGATAAAGAAGGCAAAGGAAATGCCTACGGCAAGAACAAAGGAGAACTTTCAGGAAAAGAGTTTGGTCAAGACAGAGCGCAACAAGCCAAAATGAACAAAGAAAATAAGGAAAAAGAACTTGAAAAATCCGTAATAGAGGGTGAAAAAAAAGTAAAAGAGGCTAAGGAGAAAGTAAAACAAGCCAGAGAAAAACTCGAAAAAGATAAAAAAGAAAAGAAAATCAAAGATAAGGAATACAACGAACGCAAGGCTAAAATAGATAAAGCAGAACAAGCAGCAAATGAACTTGAGGCTAAAGCAGAAAAAGCAAAAAAGAATAAAACTGAAGAGATTGCTCAGTAATAATCACAAAAGAGAACAATACTATTAGTATAACAATAAACTAATAGTGTTGTTCTTAATTTTTTAATGCAAAATCATCCGCAGCCTCTCCCATTCCAAAATTGCAATCCATATATTTTCGACCAATAAGAACTTAAGGTAATTACTAAAATATTTTAGAAATTAATACTTGTTCTCATAAATGCTACTAGCGCATTATCCAGCAACAGACCGCTTTCCACCTGATGATCTCCAATCAATTTTGCAGAAGGAGAATCACCGTGAGTGGCAACTCCATTCAGGAAAAATTCGCCCCCTTTCCATAAAGATGCATTTTGAGTATTAAAGCCTACCATAAGATTTGCCATACCCAAGTACCCTGTTCCAGATTTTATGACCCCTTTTGCATTAGCACAAATATCGCCGACATACTGTGCCTCATAGGTCAATGCAGCTAAACTATCGGGAGTTTCATTTAAATTTTGTTCTAAGGTATTTTGTGACAGTACTACCAAAGCATAATGGAGAAGGACAGTAATACCAATCAACCTTTTCATAGTTTATATTATTTTAAAGTTATTTTCCACCGCAAAGTAGCGGAAGATTGCTTGGTACTACAATCCCAAAAAATAATGAATTATTAATGTACCGATCCCCAATTTTAGGGATTCAAAATTTTTGTATTGATGAGAATATTTTAGGTATTGTATTTGTAATTTAGGCGCTCTAAATCCATCCGATATGAAAAAGAATATAATCGCCTCATTGATCCTATTAACAACTATTAGCATTAGTTCGCAGGCTCAAATATTAAAGAAAGCGAAGGGACTGGTTGATCAAGGGAAAAAAGGAAATTTCACTGAGCAGGAAGCGGTTTCAGGTATTAAAGAAGCGTTGAGCAAGGGAACTGTTAAAGGGGCAGAAATGGTCTCCAAAAAGGATGGTTACTTTGGCGATGCAGAAATTAAGATTCCTTTCCCTCCCGAGGCTAAAACTATAGAGGAAAAACTCAGAGCAATAGGAATGGGTAAGAAAGTGGACGAGGCTGTTCTTTCCATAAACCGAGCAGCCGAGGATGCTGCTGTTAAAGCAAAGGATATATTCCTTGTGGCAATTAAAGAAATGACGGTTAAGGATGCCATTAACATTGTTAAAGGCAACGACAATGCTGCAACCCAATACCTTAAAACGCATACATCTGCAGAACTAAAAAAACAGTTCACCCCAATAATTGAGGAATCACTCAAAAAGGTTAATGCAACAAAGTACTGGAGCAATGTAATTAATGCATACAATAAAATTCCGATGGTAAAAAAAATGAATCCTAACCTAACGGAGTATGTAACCGACAAAGCCATTGAAGGACTTTTTGTAAAAATTGCCAAGGAGGAAAAAGAGATCAGGAAGAACCCTATAGCACGTACATCGGATTTACTTAAAAAGGTTTTCGGAAAATAGAATCCTTCTTAAAAAATGATATAAATAGAAAAGGAGAACCTTCAGTTCTCCTTTTTATGTTTTACTTCTTAAGCACCTTCTTCAAAACCGTATCCTTGTCTATTTTTTTGGTGCAGAAGAACCAATCGTGGCACTTAACACTTTCGTCCTTGGTTTCCATACGCTCCTTGGCAACACCGCATGAACCGGCGGTTGGAACAATGACATCGTCGCCCGGACGCCAATCGGCTGGAGTTGCAACCTTAAACTCATCAGCGGTTTGCAATGCAACAACCACACGGTAAAGTTCATCAAAATTACGACCCAAACTCAATGGGTAGTAAATGATGGTGCGGATAACCCCGTTGGGATCAATTACAAACACTGCGCGTACAGCTTTGGTGTTGCTCTCGCCAGGTTGAATCATTCCGTATTTCTTGGCAACCTCCATGGTGATATCCTCAATTAGCGGAAAAGTCACCTCAACGTTCTTCATTCCTTTGTACTCAATCTTCTCCTTAATTGTGCGTAACCACGCAATATGGCTGTAAAGTCCGTCAACCGAAAGGCCTACCAACTTGCAGTTTGCCTCGTTGAACTGCTTCTCCATCGATGCAAAAGTCATAAACTCCGATGTACATACAGGTGTAAAATCGGCTGGGTGACTGAACAGAATAACCCAACTTCCCTTATAATCGGCAGGGAAATTAATTTCGCCCTGAGTAGTTACAGCCTTAAACTCGGGAGCCTTGTCGCCAATACGTGGCATTGCAAAAACTTGATTTTCTTCCATATCTATTTAATTTTAGTGATTTTATACAATTTACTAAAACCCTCAGAACAGCTGAGGGTTTTAGTACGAAACAATCACTAAACAAAAATGTTCACTACATCCTTAACTTTCTAAATTCGTCCTTCATACGCTGAATGTCGGTTATCCAATCCTCAATATCGTTTTCGTGCTCCAGCTCCTCATTCAGAATTTGAACAGCCATTTGATGGGTTGAGTGATCTTTGCCATTGGTAAAATCGGCAAGTTCCTGGTAGCGCTGTATTGCGCATCTTTCGCCGTTTAGGTTTTGCTCAAGAATAACCTCAATGTAAGGATCGGATGGCTCATCGTACTTGCAGCGCGCATGTTTAGTCCAATCCGCAGGATTAATGATAGGTGTACCCCCAAGCTGAATAATACGGTTAACAACCAGTACAGCATGGTTTAACTCCTGCGTTGCATGCAGCAGCAACTCGGGCTCCACCTCGCTCCGCATTGGGCCTTCCATTAGCCGAGCACCAATCCAGTACTGATAGTAAGCCAACCACTCCTCAGCAAGTGCTGCATTAAGCATTTCCAGTAACTTTTTAACGTCAACGGTTGCAATGTTTTTTGCTTCTTTTCCCATAGTTAATTGGTTTTGGTGATATTGTACTATTATTATGAACTTACTATAATTATATGTTCAAAGTTGTAAAAACACTACTAATGGTGTATTCCTATTAAAAAAACTAAAATATAAAAAATAGCAGAGAAACTAAAGTATTTTTTCTACTATTTTATCAAAAGCAGAAATAACGGTTTGATCCGATTGCCCATAAACACTCAAGCCTTTTTCCGCTGCTTCACCCACTTCAGCAACTAAGGGCACTTGGCCTAAAAGGGTTGTTCCAACCTCTGCGGCCAGTGTTGCACCACCATTTTGCCCAAAAATATAGTATTTTTCATCGGGGTGCTGTTTGGGTGTAAACCATGACATGTTTTCAACAATCCCTAAAATTGGAATATTTAGATCGTCATTGGTAAACATTGAAACAGCTTTTCGAGCATCATTCAGTGCAACTTCCTGAGGTGTAGTTACAATTATTGCCCCACTTAGCCTTAGTTTTTGAACGGTTGTAAGTTGAATATCGCCAGTTCCTGGAGGAAAATCAATAACCAAGTAGTCTATATTACCCCATTGTGTATTTTCAAAAAGTTGAGTAATTGCATTAGCGGCCATTGGCCCTCTCCAAATTAAACCCTTATTCTTTGGCACAAAAAAACCTATGGACATAATTTTTACCCCAAACTGTTCGATTGGGAACATCATCTCTTTTTCACCAAAAGTTGTAACCTCGGGCTTTGCATCTTCTATCCCAAACATTTTTGGGATAGAAGGGCCGTAAATATCGGCATCAACCAAGGCAACCTTTAGTCCTTGACGGGCCAATCCTATAGATAAATTGGCGGAGACCGTAGATTTGCCAACACCTCCTTTACCCGACGCCACTACAATAATTTTCTTCACATTGGGTAAATCAATTTTTTCGAAAACTGCCATGCTTAAATGTATTTTATTTCATTGGTTATTTTTACCCCAGCTTGTTTAAATAGAACTCCAACAGGGCATGTATTTAGAGTATGCTCCAGGCATTTCTCTATTTTTTGTTTTTCCTCGTTTGTTTGGATTGTCAGAATAAAATGAATGTCGGAAATTGTAGGGGCATCGTTCCGCTGCTCAGCATTTGCTTCAACTTCCATTTTATCAAAGGATAAACGCATTTTCTGAGCCACCATAGCAAAAATAGTTCCCACACATCCGCTAAAACTCATTACGCAAACTTCTAAGGCCGTTGGACCACTATTGCTTCCACCTTTTGCTTCGGGTAAATCAATTACCATGCTGTGATTTCTACCGTTATCTACAACGGATTGAAATTTTCTTGTCCAAAGTGAATTTGATTTCATGATTTTATGTTTTTAGTTAACGATAAAGTAATAGATTATATTAATAGCCAATTTGTTAGTAACATTTAAGAATTTCGGGCATTTGGGGTTTCCCCAGATCCACGCCATTTAACCCTTTATATTTTTCATCGGGGCTATAGTTAACACCTAGTTTATCGAGTAACGGTTCAACAGAAACCTGATGCAATTGCAATCCTATATCCCAAGGATTATAGCCTAACAGGAGCCCAGCCAATTCCTCGTATGTTAGTACTGGGATTCCAAAACCATTTTCACCATACGTTTTGCCTTGCATTTCGGCAATTACATACTGCCAACGGTCTAGAAAAAAGGTACACCCTGGGCAATTGGCAATTATTAAATCAGGGTGATAGGGCTCCATGGAATCGAATTTCATTTTTGAATTGCTTAAAGAGTAGCCTCTGTTTGATTTTAGGAGATATTGCCTAAAACCAAAGCCACAGCAATGTCTACGCTCAGGGTAATCAACCTGAGCACCACCCCATTCATCAATCATGCCCGCTAAAACATAAGGAAACTCAGCACCACCAACCCCTTTTTCTGGGAAAATTTTAGCGTAATGGCAACCTATATGATCAACAACTTTAAGCGCCTCCCCAGTATGCTGGTTTATCAACCTTAGTTTTGCTTTTGCAGCAATTTCTTTTCTAAACTTATAAATTAAATCGCTAGTATGGACTAAGTTTTTAGGTTTCTCAAAGGTTTTGCCTGTAGCCCGTTTCAGAGCATCTCTTGTTTCTTTCTCTTTTTCCGGAAAATGCTTCCAGGTTTCAAGCACTTCGGAATAAACACCAAAGGAAGTAACACATGAGCAAACAAAGTTCTCGTATCCTGCTTCGGTCATCAATGCAAATTGGCGAGCAACAACAGTCATTATCGTTTCAAAAGGAATAATCCCAGAATGATATGCAATGCCAGTACAGGTAGTTTGCTGGGCGTCATCAAAAATATTTTTGGCCATCTCCTTCTCAATAATTTTAAGAAAAAGATCTTCGGCAGCAGGGAAAAAGTTTTGGCGAATACAACTCCGAGCGAAATAGTAATTGTTATCTGCTATATGCTTCTGGTAGTTTTCCCACGCTTCATTTCTCGATATTTTTTGCATTTATTGGCGATTTACTATTCCTCGTACATTTTCTTAAAGTATTCATCGTTACCCTTACTAAAGGCAATATCATCTTTCTGGGCATTTAGGCGACTATACTCTTCAATTTTCTCGAATCTTTCAGTAGCTCCCGTTTCGTCGAATATACGCCGAAGATCGTTCAGCGATTCCCTTGATGTATTCCTAAGTGTGCCACTTTGATACCTCCCATAGCTCGATCCAAACCTATCCAGCACTTGCTCCTTGTGTTCCTTTAGCCAATTCCAAATAGGCCCCTGTTCGGGGTACATGTTGGTATTAACCTCGTCGATATAAACACAGTAACCATATTGTAGAATATGATCGCCAACGGTTCGCTTAATTGCTAACTGCTTTTGACCCTGCTTGCTTTCCACAAAGTAGCCTGTTTCAATTGATAGCGCTCGCAATGCTTGAACAATATATCCAGGAACGTTATCCCTTGGGCAACGTGTTTTGCAGGAAAGACACTCCCCACAATACCAAATGGTGTCGCTTTTTAATAGTTGAACCAATTTCTCTTCATTTCCTTGTTGAACAGTATCAACAACCAACCGAGGATCATAGTCTCGAACTGCAGCAGCGGGGCAAATGGCAGTACAGGTACCGCAGTTAATGCAAGCGTTTAAGCCCTCTATGTATCGTATATCCTTTTGTAAAATTTCAAATAGGCTTGACATTGCTAATCGTATTATATTAAATAACCATTGCTACTTATTACAAACAATCATACCATACGCTGCTCTAATTTCTTCGGCAACGTCTGATGTAGGCGCCCATTCAACAATGCTCTTACAATTAATCATTGCCTCAACAACCTGAGGGTTGAATAAAAGTTTACCAATAGTTTTGATACCCAAATCATTGCAGTAAACTTCTATTTGTTTTGTCATCTCAAAATTCAGGTCGTACTTATTTATCAGCACCCACGTTTTCAAATTGAACTTTGCGGTTATTTCAACAGTCCGCTGTAAATCGTGCATTCCAGAGATAGTTGGTTCTGTTACAATTAGTACATGGTCAACCCCTGTAATTGTTGAAATTACAGCACAACCAATGCCCGGAGGGCCATCAAGAATAATTGTATTGATGCTACTTTGAGCTGCAATTTGTTTTGCTTTTTCGCGCACAATACTGACCAGTTTTCCTGAGTTTTCTTCACCAGGCGCTAATCTGCCATAAACCATTTTACCATTACGGAAAGAACCCGAATACATACGGCTCTTATCGTTTCTAATCATTGAAATGGCTTTAGAAGGGCAAACCCTTGAGCAAAGGAAGCAACCATCGCACGAGGTCTCTGAAATTGCTACCTTGTTATTTTGAAACGAAATAGCATCAAAACGGCAATAATTTGAGCATAACCCACAATTTAGACAGAGGTTATAGTTTATTGTAGCCTTGTGTCCCGAAGCGTAAACAAGCTCCTCATCGTGAGAAGGATTAAATAGAATGTGTAAATTTGCGGCATCCACATCACAGTCGGCCAAAACAACCTTTTCGGATAAAGTTGCAAAAGCAGCACTTATGCTACTTTTACCAGTGCCTCCCTTACCGCTAATAACTGCAATTTCCATCTTTTTCAACTATTGAGTTAAGCATTGACATAAATTGAGGCTGCCATTCGGGCATATATTTAGCCACTATTTCCCCTTTTGAGTAGTGCGAAGCAATAGTTTTGTCAAACGGGATTTCCATTAGAATAGGAATATTCTCCTGATTTAAATAGCTATAAATATCATTATTACCAAGCCCTGCACGGTTAATAATAATACCACAGGTTTTACCCATTGTTTTAAGCGTCTCCACAGATTGCTTTAGGTCGCTTAAACCAAAAGGAGTTGGCTCGGTAACCAGAATTACATAATCGGCAGTTGCTACAGTTTGAATGAATGGACACGACGTACCTGGGGGTGAATCCAAAATAATAATTCCCTCATTGCCCGCCTCCTTAATTGCCGCTTTTATTACTGAAACCGGCGAAAAAATGCCAACATTTATTTTTGCTTCAATAATTGATGTTTTTTCGGTAATACCAAAACAACTCACGGTGCCAAGGGAAACATCCTTTTCGGTAATTGCGCTATAAATGCAAGCAGCAGAGCAAGCGCCACAACCATGGCATAAATCTTCAATTACTTTGATAACCTTAGAGGGTGGTAGTATAAAAATTGCATTGTAATTACAGTACTCGTGGCATTTTCCACAGTACGTACAATTAATCTCATTAATTACAGGAACTTTTTGATTTACACAAAAGGACTTTGATAAAATTCCCTTAAAAAAAATCAAATCGTTAGGCTCTTCAGCATCGCAATCAATCAACTTAACACGGTAGCCATGCTGCTGAAGAGTGTAAAATAGATTTGTTGACACAAGTGTTTTTCCCGTTCCACCTTTTCCACTGGCAATAGCAATTTTCATGACAAAGTTTTTAATTGTATTTCAGCCTTGTTTGCTCATCAGCTAGTGTAGGCTTTATCAACTCCTTAAACATTTCGCCATGCCAAGTTTTAAGATTGCCATGAGTTGTAAAATATTTTTCGGGTATTGGATGTGTTCCTACGATAACCGTCATGCCGTACTTTTCTGTAATAAATTTTCGGAAGTAGTCAATTCGAGGACAAGGAGGATAGCCAACAAGTAACCCTGTTGCTAAGTGTACATGCGTAACTCCGTTCTTTTTCATTTCTTCAGGTGCATATTCAATATTTCCACCGGGGCAACCACCGCAAGTTGTATAGCCTACAAGTTCCACGTCTTTATCTTTATAAATAGAGAATGCACCCTCTCTGTTTTGAAGTGCTCTAAAGCATTTACCGCCAGCACAAGTATGGTATCGGTTACAGATAATAATACCAATTTTAATTTTCTCCATTTGGATTACTCAGTTTGATTATATACCACAAAACTTCCTTTTTCAACACTTAGCATTTCGGAAATAATATCGCACTTTGCCATTAGCAAAAAGAAAATCCTTTTATCTTTTTGCCGCATTAACCCTTCATAATTCCCTTGTCCTTTAGATATTATAAGATCGGCAGAATTATAAACGTCAAGAAACTCATCACTACATTTAGATAAAACCGTTGAAGGTGCATCAAACCCATTGGATATTACATCCGCCACCAGATCCATTCCTACCTCTGCGGCATCCTCCATTGTTGCATCATTCAGCACAGAAGCGCCTCTAACGGCATAGGTTATTTCGGGGTGCATCATCGTTTCGATAAAAAGTTTATCAAAAACAATTTCTCCTGCATTATCGCCTAAATACAGAATTTTTTTTGCTTGTCGAATTGCATTTTGAAGAGCGATAGAGTGATCGATAGCAAATGGAGCATTTATTACGGCACCAATGGTTTTATTAATATCAAAATTATTGTTAGCCCCATAATCCATTATATTTCCTGCAATTGAAAGACGAATCGCTAAGTCAAACGGATTTACTGCCAAAATAATCTGTGCTCTCCACTTACCATATAATTCGGCTGCTTGTTTATTGCACGTTTTTTTCTCTTCAGCAAAAGGATCGGGAACTTTAATAATCTGGCAGAACGCATTATTTAGTATCCGTTGTATTTCTGGACTTGAAAGGTGGTTGTTTGCGTTAACTGTTGCTTGGAAAAACAAAACGAAACTTTTCTGTTCTCTCTGGCTTACATTAAACTTTTTGAACAAGCGTTGATAGGTTTTATGGAAACAATCTATGCAACGCTCATCCGTTCTACCATTTGTATTAATGTCCGCAACTTCCATGTTCGTGGCTCTCATCGTGATTGCAGTAATTAGCGCTAAGGCTTAATCTATTTGCCACAAAATCATTCACAAGTTCTTTGGCTGGTTTTATGGGTGCGCCAACAAAGGCGTTAATTTTTTGCTGGTTAAAAAGTTCAATGGCTTTTTGCCCCATACCTCCTGCAATAACATCGGTAACTCCAAACTGAGCAACCCAACGAGGGTATAATCCCGGAACATGTTCCGGCGGAGTCAATTCCCTGATGCTTGTAATTACACTATTTTCCACATTTACAATTGCAAATGTTTGGCAATGTCCAAAATGAGAACATAATACTCCATTTTCTAAAGGAATAGCAATACATTTATTCATACTTAATTATTTAAATGATTTCATTATAATATTTAGGAAGCATATAAACGCACCTAGTTTACCTTAAATATTTCCCCTGAAACGGTTTTGCCGTCCCATTCCAAAACCGCTACCGCCTCGACCTCGACCTCGACCAAAGCCAAACCCCCGACCTTGAGTTGAAAGTTGATTCTCTAAATTTTCTGACATTGCACTTTCTCCACGTTTCAGGTTTGTTCCAAAATTGGTGCAACGTCCCATTTTTCTTCCAGTCATAGAGCCTTGCCCCATAGGACCTGTTTGATTAAAACTTGGCATATAACCTCCTTTTTATATAGTAAGCATTATTGCTTACCGCTTTTTAAACGTTTTCCTTGTCCACAACCTCCGCCAGACTTACGACGTTTTCCCATACCCTTACCAAGCTTTTGTATCTTTTCATCGTTTAGCATGGAACTACATTCACCTAGCTTACGGCCAGAACCGGCTCCGTTACCTTCAGGACCGGTTTTATCAATATTTGGCATTTATGTTATTTAATGGTTCAGCATTTCAATAATATCCTTAATCTTTCTGGTGGAATCTTTTAACGCAATCATTTGAATTTTTAAACTATCGAGCAGTGGTTTTATTTTTAAGCCAAATTCGCCCGAAATTATCATATTCACATTTCGCGAAGCAACTAACTGTACCGATGCAGGGCCAGCACCTTCTTCTGCATCTTTATTGGGATTAGGAATGTATTCTATCGCGCTACTGTCTGAATCATAAATTACAAAGTAAGCGCAACGGCCAAATCGATGGTCTATTGTTGATTCAATTGAATTTCCTGTTGATGTAATGGCAACTTTCATCCGTACAAAATTTTAATATTATTAATTGATACTAAGTTACGTTTTGACGTTTAACATCCATTAATGCTCAGATGAACCCCGCAGGGCTCGCCGTAGGCAAACAAACATATTTTATTGACTTTGCCGAACTCGCAAAAACGCTCAGTTCATCCGCATATATGCAAACCTCTTTACATGGGTGTTTCATATTTTAATTTTAAAATTTATCACAGTTTAGACTCCCTTTGCGTTTCATTCTACCTCCACACTTTGAACATATCTCGCAATTACAAGGAATACCGTTTTTGTGTTCCTGCTCAAAACCACAGCTGGGACAAATACAAATGGCGTTGCAGTCCCTTATTTCTTCTTCTTCATGGGAATTATCGTAATCATATTCAGCTACCTGATTACTACCACACAAAGGGCAATGTTCAATCAGCTTATCCTTTTCGGGATTATTAAAGAAGCAGGAACATTCCTTGCAGTGATACCAATCACTGTCAAAATATACCTTTCCTCCCTCAATGGTAACTTGCCGCCCCTCCACAAAAGCCTTAGCTATTTTTTGACGGGCAGAACCATAAATTCGGGTATAGGTTGGTCGAGACACATTCATTATTTCTGAAGCCTGTAAATGATTATACATATCATAATCACATAATCTCAATGCTTCATATTCCTCGTACAATAAAGTAATTGGTTCTATTTTTTGTTTTTCTGAGTTTAATCCATAAGGTTTAAATCCCTTTATTAATGGGGGGCTTAAAACCTTTCTAATTCTTTTTGCTCTTGGCGACATGCTTTAATTGAACTATGGTTCGATGCAAATATAATGAACTATTGTTCATTTGACAAATAATTTTCTACATTTGCCAAAAAATTTTTTATGGTTGAGAAAATACTAAACACCGAAACAAGGCAGTTTAAGGTTGCGTTTCCGAGTACTTTAAATGACAATCACACTTTATTTGGTGGAATAGCCATGCAATGGATGGATGAAGTTGCTTATATTACAGCAAGAAGATTTGCTCAGCAAAAAATGGTTACAGTATCGGTAGATAAAATTAAGTTTTTACAACCAATTAATTCTGGGTCAATTGTTGAAGTGGTTGGTAGAGTTTCAAAAGTAAAAAATGCAATAATAGAAATTCAAACAAATGTATATATTGAGGAGATGTTGGTAAAAAAGAACGCTATTGAAGCGGTATTTACATTTGCAGCCGTGAATAATCTAAATAAACCAGTCCGAATATTTATTGAAAAGGAGTATTAATATTTTCCTTAATACCCTCTTAGTCGATTACTCACATTGCTTTTACGAAATCACGAAGGTTATCCTTTTTGGCTAATTATCTTAAGCATTTCTCCATTCTGGATTGTAAGTTCTTTTTTATTCAAGTTTATAATTCCATCCTTACAAAATTCACTCAGCTGGCGGCTAACACTCTCGCGCGAAGTGCTTATAAAATCAGCAAGTTCATTAATGGTTAAGGGTAATTCAAACTCATTCGACTTAAAAACATCGTGCGACATACAAAGAAGAATTTCCGCAAGCCGACCCGGCAATTGTTTTTGCGACATGTTTGTGTACCGCTGGTAATCGGCCAGTTCATTCCTACATAAGTCAAGAATTACCTCATACGCAAAGTTCCCATTACCAACAATAAATTCACGAAAAGTATCGAGAGAGATAAAGCAAATATTGGTTGCAGTTAATGCTGTGGCAGAGTACTGGTTTACCTTAACGCCAAACGTAGTAGGTAACCCTAAATATGCCGGCGCCTTTGTTAATCGAAGAATTTTTTCGCCAGCCGGCCCCTTCATGTGAACCTTAACCAAGCCCGACTTTAAGTATACAATATTGGTTGCAAAAGTTCCCTCACGGAAAATGCTCTCCCCTTTCTTAAATGATATTTGAGCACAATTACCGCCAAGTACCTCCAACTCAACTTCTGAAAGAGACCTTGCTGCAGTTAACTTGTAAGTACACAATCTACAATCAGTGTTTGCCATATTTGAGAATTTCCACCAGCAAATATACAAAATGATTTCTGAACGTGATAAATGTCACATACATCAGTTAGCCTTATCACAGGGCTAAAATAGCATTGTAATTGAATTGACGCTAAATTTGTTTTTTACAAAGTTAAACTTAACCAAACATAATTAACTATAGCCATGGACATGGAATTTGAAAAACAACTCGAGGAGCTCAAAAAGAAAGTTGGCAAACTCGAAAAAGGCCGTAAGGACAAAATGACCCTTGTGGTTTTCTCTGGCGAACTGGACAAACTAATGGCTGCCATGATTATTGCCACTGGTGCTACTGCAATGGATATGGAGGTTAAACTATTCTTCACGTTCTGGGCCACAGCAGCGCTCCGCGATCCCAAAAAGAGCGTAAAGGGTAAAACTTTTATGTCGAAAATGTTCGGCTTTATGCTCCCAAAAGGTGCAAAAAAGGTTAAACTGTCCAATATGAATATGGGAGGAATGGGTAAAGCAATGCTCGAAGGGCTGATGAAGAAAAAAGGCGTAAAATCGTTACCGGAACTATTCCAAGCAGCAGGTGAATTGGGTGTTGAAATCAATGTTTGCGAAATGTCGATGGACTTAATGGGCTTCAAGAAAGAGGAACTAATCGACTACCCAAAATTGAATATTTGCGGCGTTGGAACATTCCTATCCGATGCTGAGGAGAGTAAAATTCAGCTATTTATCTAGATAAAATCATTTAAGAATATCGATTAACGATTTTTAATTTTAGAACTGAAAATAGTTAGATAATCTAAATCTTCTTAAATCATCATTCGTTAATCCTTGTTCATAATTCAAATTACTAAAATATAACACAATGACAACAGAAGAATTAAAAAACCTAAAGGCAAACCAAACAGTTGATGCACGTGGAACCGCTTGTCCTGGACCACTTTTAGCAGCAAAAAAAGCCGTTGGAGATATTGAGTCGGGTGAAATTCTTGAAATTTTATCGTCCGACGAAGGTACAAAGCATGACATACCTAAGTGGTGCGAAAAAATGGAGCACGAATTCCTTGGCATAGTTGAGGAAGATAGCTACAGCCGCTTATTCCTGAAAAAAGCATAATGATTTAAACGCAAAGGCGCTACGACGCAAAGTTTACATAGCGACTTTGCGTCCCTGCCTAGCGGCAGGCAAGTTAGCGTTCAAAATCTATTTACAATGCCAACCGAAAACTTCTCACCAAAAATACTGGTCTTCTCCACCGATAAAATATCGGACCCGGGAATCGACCAAGCCGGATTGCGTAAACTACACTACTCGCCTACGGTTTACGTAATTAGCCTGCCCTGCTCATCGGGCATTAAACCACGATGGATTATGCGAGCATTCGAAAAAGGTTTCGATGGAGTATTTATTGCTGCCGATGGGCACGAATGCTCCTACAGCCCTAAATGCGCCGAGCATACCAACACAATCATTGTGGAATCGCAAAAAATGATGAGGGAAAAAAACATCAATCCCAAACGAATCAGAATGGCCGCGCTTTGCTCTGTTTGTGCCGAACCATTTGTAAGCCATATGGGGAACTTCTCAAAGATACTTTCCGAATTGGGAAGTCTAAATACTGAGGAGTATAAGCCTAGTTAAATAATTCTTTGTGCTCTTCGTAATGTCCTTATGAGCCTTTGTGGTTTATTTTTTACCACAAAGAACACAAAGTATCTCAAAGTAAAAGTAAGATTTAATTCAAATCTGAAACAATGTCAGAAAATAACAAAAAATACGATGCCCTTGTTGTGGGCGGAGGAATAGCTGGGCAGGAAGCAGCTCTTAGCCTCGCGGATATGGACTATAAGGTTCTTCTAGTTGAGAAAGAGCTGTCCATTGGTGGCAAAATGATACAGTTGAGCAAGGTTTTCCCAACGCTCGATTGCGCTGCGTGTATTACAACGCCCAAAATGTCCGAAACAGCCAGGCATCCAAATATCTCGTTATTGCTGAATACAGACATAATGGAGATTACAAAAAGTAATGGATTGTTCAATGTTGACCTAACCATTCGACCAACATACGTTAATCCAGATTTATGCACTGGATGTCAACTTTGTGAGTGGACATGTCCAAGCGTAATCGATGACAAATACAACTACAATATGGTTGGACAAAAGGCCATATCTATAGCCTTTAGCTTAGCCAACCCCAAGGTAGCCGCAATTGATATGAACCATTGCATTCACTGTAAAAAGTGCGAAAAGGTTTGTGTACCTAAAGCTATTGATTACGAAATGCAACCTAAAAATATAAGTATTGAGACAAAAACTGTAATTATTTCAACCGGTTTTAACCTTTTTAAAGGGGAGAATAAACCACAGTATGGATTTAAAAAATTCCCCAATGTAATTGATGCCATGCAGATGGATAGGTTAATTGCTCCTACTCGACCCTACAATGCCGTTCTACGCCCAAGCGATGGTAAGGTTCCAGATAAAATTGCCTACGTACTGTGTGCAGGCTCTAGGGACTCCAGTCTTGAGAATAACATTGGATGTGGTGCGGAGTGCTCAAACAACCCAATCTGCTCGCAGATTTGCTGCATGTACTCCATAAAGCAAGCCCAACTACTTATGGGCGCTCTGCCAATGGCCGATATCACAATTTACTACATGGACATCAGGGCATTTGGGAAGGGTTATGAGGAATTTTTCCAACAATCAAAAGGAATGGGCGTTAGCTTTATCAAGGGAAAAATTGCAAAAATCACCCAAAAAGATGAGAAAAGTGGCGATTTGATTCTTCGATACGAGGATGTAACTACCGGAACGCTCAAGGAGGCCAAGCACGATTTGGTAGTTCTTTCGGTTGGTGTTTTACCAAACAACGAAATAACAAAAGTTTTTACTGATGAAAAATTAGAACTGGATAACCAGGGATTTATAAAATCGGTTGATGAACTTGTAAGCCCCTCGCTAACCAGTATCGATGGAGTGTTTGTAGCGGGAACGGCTGCTGGTCCAAAGGATATTCCGGACTCAATCCTTTCGGCTGGGTCAGCGGCATCGGAAGCGGCAAGTTACGTGAATAATTTATAGTTACTCGATAAACATTCCGGGCTTGACCCGGAATCCATCTCAACCAACATGGATTCCCGCCTACGCGGGAATGAAAAAAGGAAGTAAAAAAAATAAAGATGAAACAACGAATAGGAGTATATATATGCCATTGCGGAGGGAACATCTCCGACTATGTTGATGTGGAGCAACTTGGCAAACTAATGGCTAACGAGGATGGCGTAATCGTATCGAAAGATGTGATGTTTGCCTGCTCCGATGCTAACCAAAAGCAGATGATACAGGATATTAACGAGAAGCAACTCGATGCTATTGTGGTTGCATCGTGCTCGCCAAAGTTACATACACATACTTTCCGCGGAGTTGCTGAACGTGCAGGTATCAATCCGTACAACTATACACAAGTAAATGTTCGTGAGCAATGTTCCTGGGCACACTCCGATAAACCAATGGATGCCACAATTAAGGCCTACGGCTTAATTCGTGCAGGTATAAACAGAGTAACGCACTCCGAGGCATTGGAAAGCATCGAAATTACTGCACAAAAGGCTGTTGCTGTAATCGGCGCTGGAGTATCGGGATTGCGGGCTGCCATAGATTTGGCCAGAATGGGCAATCAAGTTTACCTAATTGAGAAGGAAGCCGAGGTTGGCGGAAGAGTATTAACCTCCGGAAAACTATTTATGACTGGCGAAAATGGTAAAGAAGTTATAGATAGACTTTACCAACGCCTTAAGCAGATGAATAACATCAACATATTCACAAATGCTAACCTTGATAAAATTTCGGGAAGTTTTGGTAATTTCTTTATCGATGTGAATGTTGGTGGAGAACTGCTCAAACTTAACGTTGGGTCTGTACTAGTAACAACTGGTTTCGATTTTTACCAACCCAAGGAGGGAGAGTATGGGTATAAACTATCTGAAAATGTTATTACACTTCCAGATTTCAACAAACTAGTAGAGAATGGTAACGGAAAACTTATCCACAATGGAAAACCAGTAAAAACTGTCGCATACATCTACTGCGTGGGAAATCGCCAATCGAAAGGCGAAAACAAGTACTGCTCTCGCCATTGCTGTACTGCAGCAATTCACTCATCGTTAAACTTACACGAGAAGTTCGATGGTGTTAAAGCGTTTCATCTTTACAGAGATATCAGAACATACGGAAAACAGGAACTGCTATATCAGGAATCATCAAAAAAAGGAGATATCTACATAAAATTCGAGGAGAAAGAACCGCCAATTGTAGAGATGAAGGGTAACAAACCTTTTATCAAGGTTAAGGATTACTTGACATCGAAAAAAGAACTAACACTCGATGCAGACCTAGTAGTTCTGGTTACTGGAATGGTTGCCCGTAGCGATAGCAACGAAATATCGGGTAAACTAAAAATTCCAATTGGAACCGATAAGTTTTTCAACGAGATTCACCCAAAACTAAAACCTGTAGAAACAGTAATTAAAGGCGTTTACATTGGTGGTGCTTGCCAGGGACCAAAGAATATAAGCGAATCGGTTCAATCGGCACTGTCGGGCGCAGCAAAAATCAACGCAGTTATTCGTAAAGGAAGTATCGAGCTGGAGCCAATTGTTGCCAGAATTAACCCCGAGGCTTGTGCTTGGTGCAATAAATGCAGCGAGGTTTGTGAATTTGATGCCATTAAACCAATTGAAAGTAATGGCAAAATGATAGCCGAGGTTAATATCTCAACCTGTACCGGGTGCGGAATTTGCGCCCCTGTATGCCCTACTAACGCCATTGAAGTTGCACATTTCACCGATAACGAAATTGAATCGATGATTGATGGCTTTGCCTCACCGGCAAACATTGCACCACGTGAACAAACTAATCAAAACACTAGTTCGGCCAAAGCACAAAGTCTTGCAGGATACCCAAAGATTTGGAGAACCATAGCCAGTGCGCTCAACGACAAGCCGCTTTCTATTCCTCAAATTACGGAAAAAATAAACATTAGCATCCAAGAAGTAACATGGAATGTAATGACAATGAATCGCTATGGGTTTATTGAATCAACCGGACTTGATGGTGATGAGGTCTACCATATATACAAACTAAAAAAGTAAACAGCTATGTCGCATATAAATCCCGATTTTGCTAAGGAAATTGAAAAGTTTGGAGCAAAAGATTTTAATCTCTGCTTCAACTGTGGAAACTGCACAGCAATATGCTCGCTATCGAAGAAAGATGAGTCGTTTCCGCGCGAAATGGTTCGCTACAGTGCACTTGGACTGGAGGACGACATTAAATCATCGCTAAAACCTTGGATGTGCTACTACTGCGGCGAGTGTAGCACCGATTGTCCACGACAAGCACATCCCGGCGAGCTAATGATGAGCCTTCGCCGCTGGTTAACCTCAAAGTACGACTGGACTGGACTTTCTGGATTACTGTATAAGAATCTATCGGCCTATATCGTTGGTTTTATTCTGATTATAGTTGGTCTAATTGCATTTGCCAATAACTTGGGTTGGAATCAGGAAAAGATTATGCACTTTGGGCATTTGTTCGAAATGCTTGCCATTGCTGGCGTTTTTGCAGTAATTCTAATGCCAAACATAATTAGAATGTGGTACTACACAATACTGAAACCGGGAACAAAAGCAACTGTAAAGGTTTACTACAAGGCATTCACCGAGCTAATAATTCATATGTTCACTCAAAAGCGCTTTCTGGAATGTGAGCAAACCCGTGAAAGCAGAATAAAGTGGTTCGAGCATTTTATTCTGGTTATAGGATACCTCTCGCTCCTATTCACAACGGTTTTCTTGAACTGGTTTGCATCGAAAAACCTATTCATCATTGTACTGGGCTACGTGGAAAGTGCCGTGATATTTGTGGTTACTTTTCACTTTGTACTAAAACGCATAAAAAAAACTGAGGCGCTACATAAGTTCTCTCAACCCTCGGACTGGTTCTTCGTAATCTGGCTACTCCTTATGGGCATAACCGCTTTTGCAGTAAGACTGTTCATCGATATAAATATTCTTGAGAGCAACTTCTGGCTATTTATGGTACATTTGATGGTGCTGGTGCAATGGGCAATAATTATTGTGCCATTCGGCAAATGGACACATTTTCTGTACCGCTCGTTTGCTATGTACTTTGCTAGAATAACAGAACTGAATAAATCATTATCGAAATAGGAGTAAACACATTCGTGCCAAAATGGACACTGCAAAGGTTAAGTTTTTTTAGTTTGGTATGCAAATTTCAAAATCTATGAATAAATTGCATAAAATTTAAAGTAAGTGAACTATGGAGAATGCACGTAAAAACTATCAGGATAAAGCACACAAAGCGCTTGACGACATTTTTAAGGAAATTAACTCACTAGAAGCCAAAGCAAAAAATGCTAGTAAAGAGTTATCGGACAACATGGAGGAAAAAATTCAACAGCTGAAGGCTGAGGGAGAAAAGCTTAAAGTTAAGTTAAACGAAATGCGCGAAACCAGCGATGATTCCTGGGAGGAAATAAAGGATGGTTTTGAGCAAGCCACCAACTCGCTCCGCGATGCATTCTCGAATGCGTTCAATAAATACAAGGATAAATAGTATTTGAAAAATAACCCCGAGTTTAAACTCGGGGTTATTTGCATTTATGAGTTTTGATTTATCGCCCGAAATATAAAGTTTCTGTTCCATACCATATTCCAACTTTTGCGATGCAAACATTTTTAATCATTTCAACCAAATATTCTACTTGCATCGCGATTAATGCTTCGCATTAAAACCCCGAGTTTAAACTCGGGGCTATACATTTCAAATTCGATATTTCACATTCTAAATTCTACATTCATCATTATAAATTACTCTTCCTCGCTCTCACCTCCACCACCAAGTGCATACCAATTAATCTTTCTCGATAGGTACATCACCGTGGCCAGAATTATAAATAAACCAACGCTACCCATTAGCAAAGCGTAATCTTGGAGTTGAAGAAGTATATAAAGGAATCCGTAAAGCAACACCAGAATACCTGCTAGAATTAAGGTTAGTCTATTATTCTTGAAAATACTGTGAGCGTAACTGGTTATCATCACCAAAATACCAAAACTGGCAATTATATAAGCCAAACCAAAACTCATTTGTTCCGAAAGCGATAGTAACAGTAAGTAGAATAGAACTAGGCCAAAACCAACAAGAACGTACTGAATTGGATGAACCCTCAACTTTCGCATCACCTCAACAAAGAAGAATACAGTGAATGTTAGGGCGATGAATAGAATTGCATACTTCATAGAGCGCTCTGTAATTTGGTAGGTTTCCACTGGCAGTAATAATGCAACTCCAAAAGCCGATTCGTCCAAATCAAGGTCGCTATCAATCCATTTCTGAGGATAGTTCCTGTTCAACTCCAAAACCTTCCACGATGCAGTAAAGTTGCTTTCCGCAATAGTCCTATCGAATGGTAAAAAGGCCCCTTCAAAACTTGGATTGCCCCAAGGCGACTCAATATGCACGTTGGTTTCGCGTCCTACAGGGACAAAACTAACACTCCTAGAACCATTCAGCGCAATATTGAACAAGAAACGGTACTCTCCTACCTCTGCATTTGCCTCCAATGGATTATTAACTGTAACACCCGATTTTACAAGATGGCTAATTTTTACACCAGGTTCACAAGCCATATCCTTATCGTTCCACTTAAAGTTAATAGCCTCCTTAATTCCTCGTAAATCGGAAATTCCAATTGTTAGAAATGCTCCATTCCAATCAATTTGAATACTCTCAGTCGTTTCAATTTTGGGTGATTTAAAAAAACCCTCAACCTTTAGGTTTGAACTGTAAACAGCCACATCAAAAATACCCCGGTTACGGATTTCGGGAGTTAAACTGCCATCAACCTTCAGTTCTTCGGGTAGGAAGTAAGCCAAATGCCCAATTTCAATGGTTTTCTTGGTCTCCTTATCGTACTCAAACGTTTTGTAAGGAACCACCAAAATG
Source organism: Tenuifilaceae bacterium CYCD (assembly GCA_036322835.1). Classification (NCBI taxonomy): domain Bacteria; kingdom Pseudomonadati; phylum Bacteroidota; class Bacteroidia; order Bacteroidales; family Tenuifilaceae; species Tenuifilaceae bacterium CYCD. The sequence goes on from AP027304.1 coordinate 3,530,580, forward strand.
GGCCCTGTTAGGCGCTGCTCGTAACCCCACTTGGAGCTAATCTCGTTGGTGGCCTCCTTTTGTCGCGCCCTGCGCTCCATAACCAACTCCTGAATCATAGCCATAGGAATTAGTAGAATCAAGGTTAAAAAGCCAATGGCTGCAACCTTTATCATCACTGCGTTTTTCTCAAAAAATGTTTGTGTTTTCTCTGTCATAGTGGTAAAATTATAAAATTAATATTAAAAGTACTTTGTATTTCAAAGTTTATGAATAAAAAAATTTAACGTCCAGAACTAATCAACTTTTCAAGGACAGCAAGATGCTCCTCAAAAGCTTTACGACCCTCAATAGTTGCTCTATAAGTTGTATTCGGCTTTTTATCGATGAATTGCTTCTTCACCTCAACATACTTCTCCGCTTCAAGAGCCTTCATATGGCTAGCCAAGTTGCCATCGGTAACGTTAAGGGTCTCCTTCATTGTGTTGAAGTCAACCCAATCGTTCACCATCAGCACCGACATAATGCCAAGCCGAATGCGGTTCTCGAAATGCTTATTTAGATTTATCAGTAGCTCTTTCATACTTTATGTACATGGCTAATCCGTAAACAATATGCAAAACCCCAAAACCAACAGCCCAGAAAATAAGGCCGTACCCAACAAAAACCATAGCAATTAGCCCAAGAATTATCTCGCTGATACCCAAGTAACGAATATCGGTTAAGGTGAATTTACTGGCATTAATCAAAGCCAACCCGTAAAAAAGTAAGGTTGAAGGAGCAATAAGATATACAAGGTGATGGTAAAGAAGTATTAGACAGAATACCCCACCTGCAATCAACGGAATAAAAAGGTTGATAAGCATGCGCTTTATTGTAGTATCCCAAATAGGTAAACCTTTCCTGCGAGCATTGCGGGTAGTAAAGAATGTGGCAAAAAATAGAGCCAAAACCAGCACCACAAAAGCGACAATAAAACTAAACACAATAAAATTGGTTAATGCTGAACCCGACATTAACTCCTCGGGTAAAAATACGCCTCCGTTCTGGTAACGACTAAAAAAGAACTCCTTATGGAAAATATAAACTGCCAATGCGCCCAAAAGCGCAACTATACCGGCAAACACCCCCGATAATCCGCTTAACGATATAAACCGTGTAGAGCGTTCCATTATGGAGCGGATTTCCTGTAAGTTTTTTAAATGCTCATTCTGAGAGTCCATAGAAAGACATTTTAAAGTTCTTTGTGGCACAAAGTTAATGCTTGAAAATTTAAATCCAAATGTTTTAACAGAATTTTTCAAATAGGAACTGGTTAAAAAGTGACAAGTGACATAAAATCTAAAAAGTAAGGCCATTCTATCTTTTCAGAAACAAATATCTTTCAACGAAATCTCACGAACAACTATCAACTAAAAACTATCAACTCTATACTCTAGCTCTCCTTCTCGTAGTAAAGTTTGTAGTAATTCATGTTCATATCATCATCAAACCCCTTCTCCACACGTTCCTGCTTACCATGAATGTAAATATGAAAGTACTTATCGAGCTTAATAACGCTTTTCAGGAACTTATTCGACTGCTTAGTGGCATCGGCAGAGATTTTAAACTCATCGGGAATATTGTAGCCCATTTCGGCCTCGTAACTTTTCTTGTACTCGCGGAAGGCTTCTACTACCTCAGGCTCAGCCATTACTTTGGCCTCAAATTCATCCTGAGTAAATGTTTCGTTAGTCTTAAAAAAATCACGCGTTTTGGTTAGTATTTCGGCTTGCTCTAGTTTCTCAAAGTTATTCTCCGGACGAATTACATCCTGAACAAACTCTTTGCAGAGAGTTATGGCTGCTTTGGTTTGGTAGAAATTGTCGTTACGCAAGCTTACCCGAAGAAAATCGTTTACCCAATACTTAGCCTCATCGCGGTTGGTGTTATCAATCACGCTAAGCTTGTAACCAAACTCCTTCTCAGTATTAAAGATTATGCAACCTTTATCCAACTTTTTAGGATTGGCGCCAAACTCGCAAGTAACAGTTAGTTTGCTACCGCCCCTATTTATTTTGATAAACTTCTCCTTGGTTTCCGATTTGAAAATTCCTATGGCGTCGGTCATTTCGCCATCCACAACACAATCCTGTAAACTCACCACATACAATTCACCATCCTTAATGTTAGGATGTGTTGACACGTGCTTTAAATGTCTTGCTATTCCCTTCGATAACTCAACAAAATCCTTTGAACCGTCAAAAAAAGAGGAACAGTATGAGTATAGTTCATTCAACTCAATGTTGTTATCGTGAGCGAATGAGTAAAACCCGTTGCTCTTAAAATTGCTTAGGAAGTAATCGCGTAATAAATTGCCTAGCAACTCATTCGAAACATCAAGTATTTCATTGGATAACGTTAGATCGTCGCTATCGGACATTCCAACATAGTGAACAATGGTTTGATCTAGTTGAGCGTTAGAGAAATCGAGCATACCTATAAATTTTCCTCAAAAGTATAAAAATAGTTGATAGTTTTTTACGGCAAATAAACTATTTGGCAGTTAGACTATTAGTTAACACTAGCAATCAGCATTTATATAACTCACTATTAACCTGAACATTGACTCTAAAATACAGGTTTAACTTTCAAACCTTCCTCATCAAAACTTTTAACTCAAGATAGAATCACTTAAAATTAATAAAGCAACTACCACTTTATCAAAATTTTAAACTCTAAAGTTGATAAATAACAGTCCCAACGCATTCACGGTTTCCGCCTAGAACAAATTAAATCTTTATTTTTGTTTGTTTAATTATTAAGATTCAATTTTATTTGAAGTTTGATAGATAAATAATTGCGAATAAATGGGAAAACTATTCGATAAGTTAAATAGTGATGTTCGGTTTGTTGAAGGAATCAACGGCTGTATAAATTGTGGCACTTGCACAGCCATTTGCCCCGCAGCCGAGGTTTACGACTACGAGCCCCGCAGCATCGCCAACATGGTTCAAACCCGCGATGACTCGGTAATTGAAGAATTACTTAGAAGCGATACAATTTGGTACTGTGGCGAATGCATGAGCTGCAAAACGCGTTGTCCGCGCAATAATGCCCCAGGACTAATTATTCAAGCATTACGGAAACTTTCAATTGAAAGTGGGTTGTTCGTAGAGTCGGAGAAAGGGCGCCAACAACTATCGTTGAAAAGAATGCTTGGCAACTCCATTCTCGAAACTGGCTACTGCGTACATTTCGATCATACAGAACTCAGCATGTTCCCGGAACTTGGTCCGGTATGGCAATGGGTAAGAGACAATCGAGAAACTGTTCTGAAAAAAGTAGGAGCAAACTATCAAGGATCGGGGCCTGGTGCAATACGAAAGATCTCTCAAAAAAATCTGGACGAACTTGAAAAGATTTTTGAAGTAACAGGCGGAATGGAATGGTTTAATACTATCGAAAAACATTCGGAACGTAAAGCCCAAGAAATGGGACTTGAAAAAGGAAACGAAACAGATAAAAAGTCTTCATATTTCCGCGAGGTCTACACTAAAAACGAGGCCAATAAACATAAGAGAAAGTAGATTATAGTAATATTCAGACCACATGAAACAAGAAGGTAAAAAACGGATTTGGAGCGATTATCAGAAAGAAATTGCCGATGATAAGTTCTACTTCGTACGCAGCTGTATTCGTCAAACTTTTTTTCCAGGAAGTGATACTACTTACCTAAAAATATTACGGGATGTTCTTGACAAAGATGTTTACGAAAACCCAGATCACACAACCTGTACAGGGATAGGATATCACACCGAAGTTGTTCCTTTTGAAACAATACAAACTGTAGTAGCCCGTAATTATGCATTAATGCGCGAAAAAGGCTATGAAAACTACAATCCATCATGTGTAACCTCATTTGGAATATATACTGAGATTCTAGAAACATGGCATCATTTTCCGGAGGAAAAGCAGAAAACCAGAGATTACCTGAAAAAAGCAACAGGACGCGAGTTTGAAGAACCTGCAAATTTGGCTCACACCAGCGATGTACTTTTTAAATTCCGCAACGAAATAGCCGCAAAGGCAAAATATAAACTTGTAAATAAGGAAACAGGGAAACCATTAAAGGTTGTTGACCATATTGGCTGTCATTACGCCAAAATGTTTCCCAATAAAGGGGTGGGAGGCGCTGAGTACCCTCAGGTTTTGGCTGGATTAGTTGAGGCATTTGGAGGCGAGGTTATTGACTATCCAGAACGAAGGCATTGCTGCGGATTTGGATTCCGCCAGTATTTTGTGCAAGCCAATAGAGGCTATTCAATCTCTGCATCGAAAAAGAAATTTGAATCAATGGCACCATTCAAACCAGATTTCATTATCACCAACTGTCCAGGCTGCAACTACTTCATGGATCGTTGGCAGTATGCTCTGGCCGAAATGGAGCACAAAACATACGGAGAAAATGGGTTCGGCATTCCTGTTCTTACATACGAAGAGGTTGCCGGAATGGTACTGGGCTTTGATCCTTGGGAAATGGGTATGCAGATGCACCAAACCGATGTAGAGCCTTTACTTAAGAAGATTGGTGTAGAATACGATCCCTCAAAAAAATTCAAGGGAGCCAATGGTGAGGATTTACCTTTACCAGAAAAACCTAATCATATTAAATTTGAAGTTTAGCAATTGGTTAATTTGACAATGAGATAATTTGAGAATGAATTGAATAAATTCAAGATAACCTATCAACAAACAACGAACAACCATCAACAAAACATAAATATATGGGCAAGGACGTAGCAATTATTGGAGGTGGAGTAGCCGGTCTTGAGGCCGCTAACCAACTGGCAACATTAGGTTACAATGTCACTATTTTTGAGAAAAAGGATCAACCAGGTGGTCATGCAGCCCAATGGGATAGACTTTTTCCAAACCGTCGTCATACCAAGGAGGTGGTTGACAGCCTGAAATCTCACCTTAATGGTAACCCAGCAATAATGCTATCAACAGCAATTTCGGCTATAACTAGAACTGGAAGTAAATTCAAACTCGAAGTTAAGGGCAGAACCTTTGAGGCCGATGCTATTTTGCTTGCTACTGGTTTTGAACTATTCCCCGCCGAGAAGAAGGAGGAGTACGGTTACGGTATTTATGAAAACGTAATTACATCGGCAGAACTTGAGGAAATGTTTGCGAAAAATGGCAAACCGATCATGAAAAATGGAGAGGAACCGAAAAAGATTGCTTTTATCCACTGCGTAGGTAGCCGCGATGAGAAAGTGAATAAACCATACTGCTCCAAGGTATGCTGCGTGACAGCCGTAAAACAAGCCATTGAAACAAAAGAATCGTTGCCCAATGCCGAGATATTCAACCTCTACATGGATTTAAGAATGTTTGGTCCAGGATACGAAGATTTATACAAGGAAGCACAGCAAAAAGGCGTCAACTTTATAAGGGGACGCTTATCGGAAGCAAGTGAACTTGATGGTGGTAGGGTTCTAATCAAAACTGAGGATACATTATCCTCCTGCCCCCTAAAAATGTCAGTTGATATGGTTGTTCTAATGGTGGGCATGTCGCCAGCCGTAGGAACCGCCGAGTTAATTGCAGGGCTAGGATTAAAGCCCAATAAGGATGGATTTGTGGGCATCGCCGATTATCACTTAAATCCAACAGACACCACCGCCGAAGGCGTTTTTGTGGCAGGTGCATGCTCTGGTCCAAACAATATAACCGATTCTGTGAATGCAGCCCGCTCTGCCGTTATCGAAATACATCAATACCTAAGCAAAAAGTAAACTATGGTTGATTTTGGATTTGCACCGATAGAAATCAATATACACGATTTAGATAAAGCCGACCTGCGACTTAGCGCGTGGATTAGCGAAAGGGACGAAACCTTTAAACTTTGCATTGCATGCGGTAGCTGTACCGCCACTTGTACAGCCGGAAAGTTTACCAAGTTTAGTTTTCGGGAGATGTGCCATAGCATCCGACGTGGCGAAATCTCTGAGGCTATTGCAGAGTCTGAAAAATGTATGCTGTGCGGGAAATGCACCCTTGCCTGTCCACGAAATGTGAATACACGGAATATTGTTAAGCTGGTTCGTAAAGCCAACCAAAATTTTAAAGTATGAAGTACCATCCTTTCGTCATCCCATTCTCTATAGGATTAGCCTTTGTAATACTCTACATTGTTGGAATGTGGACTTTTTGGATTATCAGACTATCACGCAGAGAGCAAAAGATAGTGTGGAAACGCCTATTTTCCTTCCGAACCATCGAGGCAATGTGGGAATCGATGATGGAAGGGTTGTTTCACCGAAAAATATTCAAGAAACACGCTCTACTGGGCTATATGCACATGAGCTTAGCCTTTGGCTGGTTTATGCTTATTGTGCTGGGCAACTTTGAGTCGAGACTTTACCCTCACGGTAACATAAATCCCCCCTTCTACCCCATTTTCTTCGAGTTTTTCCGTCACGATTTATCGCCACTCCGCGAGTACGAGGAGATTTTTACCTTTTTGATGGATTTTTTCCTATTACTTGTAATCTCGGGCATTTGCCTGGCATTCTTTAAGCGTATTAAGAGCCGGATACTTGGAATGCGGAGAACCACTAAGCATATCCTAATCGACCGAATTGCACTAACATCGCTCTGGTTTATTTTTCCACTCCGCATACTTGCCGAGAGCGTTACCGCTGGGCTTTACAATACGGGGCACTTCTTCACCAACTTTCTGGGCCAAAATGTGATCTACAACCTGCCTCTGGATCAGCTGTACTACCCCGCCTGGTGGGCTTACTCAATAGCACTGGGAATGTTCTTTGTAACATTACCATTCAGCAGATATATGCATATTCCTGCCGAAATTCTTCTTATTTTCCTCAGAAAATATGGAGTTAAGGAAAAAGAAGCTCACTCCACATTCACAAAAATTGAGCAGAGCGCATGCTCACGTTGCGGTATTTGCATCGATTCGTGCCAACTTAGTACTGACCTTAACATAAACGATACGCAACCAGCATACTTTATTCGGGATTTACGCTATAGTCAGCCCAATGAGCGCATGCGCGAGACCTGCATGATGTGCATGCGTTGTGTTGAGGCTTGTCCTGTGGGTATTGAAATTGCTGCCATGAGACGGAACGAGCGTCGAGAGCATCAAATTTTCAGTTCTACAGGTTATGAATACCTTAATGGCCACACATACCCAAAAGCAAAGGTTGCATTCTTTGCCGGATGCATGGGACACTTAACACCATCGGTAATCAAATCAACGCTAAAACTTTTCGATGCAGCGGGTGTTGACTATACATTCATAGATAAGGATGGCAGCATTTGCTGCGGACGTCCATTGCAACTGGGAGGACAGGAAAAAGCAGCAAAACAACTTATCGACAAAAACAACACGTTAATCCATAACACAGGCGCCGAAGTTTTGGTTACCACTTGCCCTATCTGCGCTCGCGAATTCAAGCAGAACTATCACCTAAATATACCGGTGCTACACCACAGCCAGTTTTTGCTACAGCTCGCCAACGATAATAAACTGAAAATAAATAAATCGGAATTAAATATTGCCTATCACGATCCCTGCGAACTAAGTAGAGGCTTAGGCATTACCAAAGAACCAAGAGAACTACTCGAAAAAGTTGGTAATGTTGTTGACCCAACCAAACAAGCAAAGAATAACTCGCTTTGCTGTGGCGGAAGCTTGGGTATTACCAATATTAGTGCAGATCAGAAAAAAGCAATAGCAGCTTCAACCATAAATCAAATTACCAATTCCGAAACCAATGTGGTTGCAACGGCGTGTCCACTTTGCAAAAAAACATTCAACTCCGCGCAGGACGAAATGCCAATCAAGGATATTTCGGAGATACTTGTTCAAAACCTAAACCACACCGATAGTAAAAATCCGGCTCAGGTAAAAGAAAGTAAAGTGACTGTTTCGGTGTAAAGATATTTGGCAAGGTCATACCTCCCTAGCAAACAGAGGTATGACCTTGCATTACAAAGCAGGATTAATCCCTACTCGGGCATTGGATTCAATCAACTTTTTTACAATGATTGCTGGCTATTTCTGCATTAATTTATACTTTAGCATTCGATAACGCAATTGTTGGATGGAATCAGAAAAATCGATTACAAAACACCGGAAGAACAAATGGTATAAGCCTTGGCTTAAGACCATTTTGCTTTCATCTATCAGTTTTTTTGCATTAACCATACTTTTAGTGCTCCTCTTTACGTTTATCAATCCAAACCTAACCATGCTAATGGTAATTAAGCGGCATCAGTCCGAAGAAACGGGAGGAGGACAAAGAATCAGAAAAAATTGGGTAAGTATTGATGATATTTCTCCGCAAGTGGTTTTGGCTGTTTGCGCTGCCGAGGATAGCAAATTTCTGGAGCATAATGGTTTTGACTGGGAGGCAATCCAAAAGGCCATGAAAAACAATAAACGAGGCAAAAAACTGCGAGGAGCAAGCACCATATCGCAACAAACCGCCAAAAATGTATTCCTGTGGCCCCGACGATCGTGGGTAAGAAAAGGATTTGAGACTTACTTTACCTTCCTGATCGAAAACTGCTGGAGCAAAAAACGAATTATGGAGGTTTACCTAAACGTAGCCGAATTTGGCAACGGAGTTTATGGAGTTGAAAAGGCCGCACAGATATACTATCACAAATCGGCGAACCAACTAAACCGAAACGAGGCGGCCATGCTGGCAACCGTTTTACCATTCCCATCGAAACGGAATCCATCACGACCTAGCAACTACATGGTGCGCTACCAAGGCACAATACTAAGGAACATGTATAACCTCGGCAAAATTGATCTTGATAATCCCGCAACCGCAGCACTTCAAAAGAAAAAACGCAGATAAATTGCCCGAACCTTGAAAAAGACTATCCTCATACTAATTCTAGTTGTCATTGGGTTTATACAAAGCAACCCCAGCTATGGTCAGCTGAACAAAGCATATTTTTTCTATAAAGGCGAAGAACTGCTATCGCAGCAAAAGTTTACACAAGCCTTACCCTACCTCAACACACTAATAGCAATAGACTCAACACTTTTTGAGGGATGGTTCCTTCGCGGTGTGGCCAAGTATAATTTGGGTGATATTAACGGAGCCATTTCCGATTTCGATAAAACAATCAAGGTTAACCCAGTGTTTGCCCAGGGGCATCATTACAAATCCATTGCGTTGAACCAAGTTGCACAGTACAAACAAGCGTTAACCGAAATTGATGTTGCGTTGGATATAAAGCCCAACTCCTCGGAGTTTATGTTCACAAAAGGGATAACCTACTTTCAGATGCAGGACTACCTTAAGGCCATCGATATATTCACAAAAGTTATTAAACTCGATAACAGCAATCCCGATGTATGGATAAACCGTGGTTCGGCACGCCTACTTACCGGCGATACGCTTGGCGCGTTAAGCGACTATAATCTGGCCATAAGAGTTAATCCATTCTACGCAAACGCCTACTCGCGCCGCGGAATTCTAAATGCTGAGCTCAATAAAACAAATGCCGCAATTGAGGATTTAACGCAGGCCATTAAGTACGACTCTCTATCGGTTGAGAACTACTTTAACCGCGCATTGGTGTACTACAACCTAAAACAGCCGGTTAAGGCGTTAACCGATTTAAACAAGGTCTTAGCTATCGACCCCAAGTACTCACTGGCATTATTTAACCGTGCAATCATTAACTACCAAATAGATCAATGGCAAATAGCCATTGATGACTTATCGAAATTAACCACGCTAAACCCCGAGAATGTTCTGATATACTACTACCGAGGAACAATACTGCACGAAAAAGGCCAAATACAAAAAGCAATAGCCGATTACACTACAGCCATCAATATGTTCCCCGACTTTGCTAACGCGTACATGAACCGCGCCGATGCAAAATCAAAATTGGGCGACCTAAAAGGTTCGGAAGCCGACTACAACACCGGAAAAACGTTGATGCAGAAATACAAGGGAACTAATCAGGAGAACCCGCTGGCCATGATAGACTCGAGCGGAAAGTTCAACAAACTAATCTCGCTGGAGAAAGATTTCAACACCGCATCGAGGTTAAGCTTGGCCACCAACCGATTTAAGGTAACATCAGCATTCCTGCCCATGGTAAAGCTATGCCTGAACAAGCCAGCTAAAATCCAAAACAGCACTAACATCAGCAGCTACTGGCTCGATTCCATTAACAGCAAACTCCCCGACGGTTACCAATTAGTTCTTTCGGCACAACCCGATAGTAGGGCAAAAGATATATCGCTACTTACCATAGACTCTCTATTCGCTAAAAATCCATACTACTCGCTGATTCGTGGAATAGTTCTCACCGAGAAAGGCCGATACGCCAATGCAACCGAAGAATTCAAAAAGGCAAAAAAGGCGAATCCGGACAATCCTCTAATTCAGCTGAACCTGATAGCATCGATAACCGATATGGCCCGGTTCATCGAAAGTTTTAGTGATGAGTCGAAAACCATTGGAGCGCTAGCCGCCTCAACCGAAACACAGAGCCAAACCTCAGTTACCGCCTATACCGATGCAATTGACGAGCTGCGGCAGGTTATTATTTACGATAACAGCAGCATAATATCCTACAACATTGCCAACATATACATCCTCACCAATAACTTTACCGAGGCCATAAACTGGTACAACACTGCCATTACACAGAATCCAACCATGGCAAGCGCATACTATAACCGTGGACTAGGATTACTGCTTTCGGGAACAAAATCGCAGGGATGCATTGACCTTAGCACCGCCGGCGAAATGGGCATATCGCAAGCGTACGAAGCTTTGCAGCGTTTCTGCGGACGGTAAATACAACCTTTACAAGAATTTAGAAAGCGATTAAACCATTTTTCAATAGCATTCCTAAAATTTGGAATGCTATAAAAACTTTTTGCGATGACCTTCCTAAAATTTGGAATGCCATAAAATCTTTTTGCGATGACCTTCTCAAAATCTGGAATGTCATAAAAACTTTTTGTGATGACCTTCCTAAAATTTGGAATGCCATTAAAACTTTTTGCGATGACCTTCCTAAAATTGAGAAGCTAATAAAAACTTGTTGCAGTTAGCTTTCCAAAATTGAGAATGCCACAAAAACATTTTGCGATGACCTTCTTAAAATCTGGAATGCCATAAAAACTTTTTTCGATGACCTTCCTAAAATTTGGAATGCCATAAATAATATTTACAGGAAGGAGTACATTAAACTGTATTAATGGTAAAACGGTTGCTATAGTAGTACTCTTTGCATATATTCCAATACAACAGCCGTTGCCTACTGTAAATAAATCAATCCATTATACCTTCGGTTGTAATTATTTGTTTTAAATTTCGATAGACTTTTAAAACTTTCAATAAATTACAAACCAAGCATCCATGTCTACTGATGTCAAAAAGATAATCGACAACCTCCTAAATTTCTACGAGTTCAGCAACAAGAAAATCATCTCAATTGGTGCGGGTGGCGGACAGTTCATTGAGTATGGACGTTACTCAAAACAGGTTATAGCCATCGACAACGATAACGAGGCAATTGTAAAACTCCAGAAAGCCTTGCAAGGCTTTGAGTTTAAGAACAAGTTTACCCTTATCAGCTCCGATTTTTATGCGGCTGATGTAAAGGGCGATGTTGTGCTATTCGAGTTTTGCCTTCACGAAATGAGCAATCCCGAAGCGGCCATAAATAAAGCCTTAACAATGGCCCCTAATGTTGTAGTGGCCGATCATGGAACTACCTCGGAATGGGCCTATGTTGTTGATGAAAAGGAAAAGGTAATGAATAGCTGGAATGCTTTATCGAAATTTAACCCTAAAAAAGTTCAGGAGTACGATACTGTTCAGTATTTCCGCAACTACGATGAGCTATACCAAAAGGTTAAGGTACAGGGGATAAATTCGATAAAAAGAATAGAGCAGTACCGTAATAAGGTAGATATAGCTATACCAATGACCTACAATTTTGCATTGATATAATTAACAAAACAGGAATCCTTTACATATCTATAAATTGTTTATGAAACGATATGCCATAGCAACAATATTGACAATGATATGCGGCCTTTTTGCATGTATTCAACCTCAAAAAAGCAAGGGCTACTGGATAACTGTTGTGGATAATGACAACGATAGGTATGGCTATGTAAACCAAAATGGCGATACCGTTATTCCTCTTGGGAAATACCCCATTTGCTTTACCGACACCTTTACTAACTACGCAATTGTTTTAAAACCCAACTACGGAATAGTTGCCATTGATAGACAGGAAAAAATTCTATACCAAGTTTACCAACTCGACAATGGCCCCGATCCCGTATTGGAGGGTTACTTCAGAATTCTAAAGGATAACAAGATTGGATATGCCGATGCATCAACCGGTAAAATTATGGTAACGCCCAAGTACGATTGTGCCTTTCCGTTCGAGAATGGCATGGCCAAAGTCAGCATAAGTTGCTCAACCCAACAGGATGGCGAATACCACACATGGGTTAGCAACCAATGGTTCTACATCGATAAAAAAGGAAAAAAGATTGAGCACAAAAACGAATAACTTTCGGCTAAAATTTTTATCCCCAATCCATAAAGCACCACAAAAGGATTGCACCTACAGCTTATCCCTGATACTTCCGGAAAACCGTGGTTGATGTATGCCCCCCAAACCCAAAGGTATTATTAAGCGCAACAAGCACATCCTTTTTGCAAGCCTTATTCGGCGTAAGGTTAAGCCGAGAGTTAATTTCCGGATCAACCTCATTTAAGTTAATTGTTGGTGGAATTACACCATCGGTAATTGCCTTAACACAAGCAATTGCCTCAATAGCTCCTGCGGCACCCAGCAAATGGCCTGTCATGGATTTTGTTGCGCTAATCTGAACGTGGTCTAAAACATCGCCAAACACCTTTTCTATTGCTCTGCACTCGCCAATATCACCCACAGGGGTTGATGTTGCGTGTGCGTTGATGTAGGTAACATCCTTGGCGGTTATCTTAGCATCGGCCAACGCGCCTTCCATGGCAAGTACTGCCCCCAAACCCTCGGGGTGAGTTGCTGCAACATGGTAAGCATCCGATGCAGCTCCATAACCAACCAACTCGCAGTATATCTTTGCCCCTCTTTTTAGGGCATGCTCAAGCTCTTCAATCATAAGCACACCAGCACCTTCGCCAGCAACAAAACCATCGCGAGTTTTATCGAATGGACGCGATGCCGTTTCCGGTGAATCATTTAGCGTGGATAGCGCTTTCATTGTATTAAAACCGCCAATAGCCGCTTGCATTATGGTAGCCTCTGTTCCCCCTGCAATAATTATATCGGCACGCCCCATTCGGATAATATCCAAAGCGTTACCAATGGCGTTATTGGACGAAGCGCAGGCCGAGGCAATGGCGTAACTAACCCCATGCAAACCATACCGAATTGATATATGGCCAGCCGCAATATTGGGGATCATTTTGGTTATAAAGAAGGGGCCAAACCGCGGATTTCTACCATTATCGGCAAAATTTATCAGTTCATCCTCCATGGTTTGCATTCCGCCAATACCCGATGCCATAATTACACCTATTCTATTCAAATTACATCGGGGAAGGTCTATTCCCGAATCCTTAATACATTCATCGGATGCCACAATAGCGTACTGAGCGTATAGATCTATTTTCCGGAGTTCCTGCTTATCGATACACTGTAATGGATCGAAGTTTTTTACCTCGCAGGCAAACTTTGTTTTATGCCCCGATATATCAAATCGAGTAATGGTAGCGGCACCGCTTTTGCCATTTACAAGATTTTTCCAGTAATCATTCACATTATTACCAATAGGGGTAACTGCACCTATTCCCGTTATTACTGCTCTTTTCATATATACGTATTTATTTATATCAACTTAACTCTTAAAAAATAAACTTACCAGTAAGTAAGTTCATGGTAACATAATTTTTTAGGGTTTTATATCATCAAGAATTGACTGGTAAAAACTCTTATGATCAATATTCTCAATTATCCCCGACAGCTGTAGGCTGGCCACCAAACTTGAGAAAATGGCCAAAGCCTTATTTGCCGGATCATCGTTAAAGTCAAAAACTTTTTTTTCCCGTCCCTTGGCAAGAAGCTCGGTGAGCCACTTCAGAATCATATCAATCATTCGCTTCAGCTCAACCCTGGTAGACTCATTCAGGGTATAGTAATCGGGGCTTAGCGATCCAACCAAGCACTTTTTTTGCTCGCGATGGCTCTTAATGTATATCTTGATAAACGTTTCCAGCTGCTTAAATTCGCTAAACTTACGGCTATTCATGTTGTCAACCATCTCATCGAACCGTTGAATGTTCGTTTTCACAATGCTTGTCCCTAAATTTTCTTTCGAAGGAAAATAATAATGAATAGCGGCATTCTTTATTCCCAGCTCCGACGATATATCCTGATAGCTAAAGGCGTTATAGCCTTTGGTACGGATTAAAGTTTCGCCTAGATCTAAAATCTTTTCCCGGGTTACTGACATCTTTTTTGAGTTTACTTACTGCGCACAAATATACTTACTAATAAGTAAGTATCAAAATATATTATCAATATTTACAGAACAACACCCTAAAAATCAATAAACACAAGCAAACTGATGGTGATCACGAATAGGTATTATATAAAAAAGCATCTCCTCAATTTAACCGAAAGTCAAAAAATGGAATCACTTAAATAATTCATTATCCACATGTAAAAGATTTACTACTTTTGATTAATCTTTTACCTAAATGCCGCATCATAAAAATCTATCCGAATGAAAAAGGTATTATCGCTAATTGTTGGATTAATTATATTCTCATTTTTGCCAATTATTGGGTGGGGAGTTGCTGATATCAGTGGTTTTACACAAAATCCATTCAGGGTTACTTTTATAGTAATGATGGCCATCCTATCGGTATTTGTTGTTATATTAGTTCCTAACGAAGGACGCGGGTATGGCGATGGCAAAAAAATAGTTAAACGCCAGAAACTAACAATACTGATCCTACAGATTGTTCCCCTTTTGGTAACAATATTTTCGCCATTCATGGATCGACACCAAATAGCAACATTTGGAGAAAGCTCCGCCATCAGAGTTTTGGGCTTACTTCTATCGCTCCTAGGATTTGTGCTGATGAACTGGTCCATAATGGTTCTTGGCAAGCAATTCAGTGTAAATGTAACTATTCAGGATAATCACAAGCTGATAACAAATGGCCCATATAAATACATAAGGCATCCCCGCTATTCAGGTATTATTGTTTTCCTAATAGGAATTCCAATTGTTTACCGCACATGGTTGCCATTAATTGTTGATATACTCTTGATCGGTGTACTACTTTGGCGTATAAAGGATGAAGAAAAATTGATGTATCAGGAGTTCAAGTCCGACTGGGAAAATTACAGAAGAAAGACGTACTCCTTGATTCCTTTCCTATTTTAGCCAACAACCGCAGTGAAAAAGTATTATTGGAGCGGAGTAAGCAACGACGAAAGAACAAAAGCAATTAGCGAAATTAACAGTATAGTTAACTCCTATGCTACGATACTAAACTTTCAGCGCTTCTCCGATATATCGCTCAACCTTATCCTTGAGGCCGAGGAAGGCAAACTCAACGATTTACTAATGGGTTTAAAAAGAATAATGACAATTCAAGTTGATACAGAAAACACTACGGGTTCACAGGTAGAATGCTTAGTCCTACTGAATATTACTTTTACGAAAGGAACTGGTGATTTGGAAATTGAAGTACCTAATATTCCTGAATAAAATATTCTTTTTATATCTTTAGTTAATAATTCTAAACTATTACCCCATGAAAAAATTAGTAATTACTCTAACAATCCTACTTATGACCATGTCATCCAATTCATTCGCTCAAAGCCAAAACGAGCAAGTAAAAAAACAAATTAAACCCGCATTGCTTGTTATTGATATTCAGAACGCATTCCTCCCAATGATTCCCGAAAGGGATAAAGGAATGGGGTTGTACTACATCAACCAGCTAATTGATCTTTTCCGCAGTAACGGATTCCCGGTAATAAGGATATACCACTCCAGCAAGGAGTACGGAGTTTTGCCCGGCACCGAACCGTTTGAATTTCCAACTTCGGTAAAGATTAAATCCGACGATCCGATGGTTATTAAAACCTACCCCGATGGCTTTAACAAAACCGATTTGGATAAGGTTATCAAGGCAACCGGAAGCAATACGCTATTCCTTTGCGGGTTAAGCTCCGTTGGTTGTGTGCTTGCCACATGGATTGGTGCACAGAATTACGATTATAAAGCTTTTATGGTTAAGGATGCCATTATGAGCCATAACTCTGAGTACACCGATAACGTTGAAGTTATGTTCGATGCCGTTAGCTACGATATGGTAAAGCTAATAGTTGAAAGCGCTGAAAAATAAATCCAGCATACATTGAAAGGAGAGCATTGATTCGCTCTCCTTTTAACTTTTTGAAACAACAGAAAAAGAAGTATGAAAACTTTACTTGCATTACTCCTTTCCATTACCATACAGATATCAACCTACGGGCAATATGTAAAAGGATCTGTTGTAGATAAGAAAACCAATAGTAGAATTGGCTATGCAACAGTTTACTTCAATGGAACGTTTGTTGGCACTTCCGCCGATGGAGATGGAAATTTTAAACTGAATGTTTCAAAAAACTTATCGATGCCAATAACGGTAAGTGCAATTGGTTACTACTCTGCAACAATAGAGGAATATACAACCGAAAAACACCTAACGGTTTACCTCACCCCAAAATCGTACGAAATGCAAGAGGTTGCCGTAAGCGCTAAATCGCTAGAGAGGGAAAGGAAGAGAAACCTAGCCATTTTTAAGGATGAATTCCTAGGAATATCGGATAATGCTAGAAAATGTGAAATTTCAAATGAGAGGGATATTACGTTTAACTATGAATCGGATGATGATACACTTAAAGCATTCGCCTCAAAACCTATAATAATAGAAAACAAATCCTTAGGTTACAAAGTAACCTACTACCTCGATATTTTTGAATACTACAAAAAAAGTGAAACTACATTTTTTAGGGGTAATATTATTTTTGAAGAAGACACTTCTGCTAACGCCTCTAAAGATGAAATTTATAGTAGGAGAAAGAATACCTACCTAGGATCGAGAACGCACTTTATTAAATCGCTTTGGGCAGATACTTTAAAGTTCGAAGGATATAACTTACGAAATCCTTTAAATGACACTCTAAACTATAAAAATATTGTTGTATTGGATTCCAACGGAAATAAGTTTATTAACTACAATAATAAGATTCGTGTTGGATACAATATTGATGCTAGCTATATGACTTTTCTAAAGGATTTTGTTTTTATCGATAGTACAGGCTATTTCGATCCATTAGGGATTAACTGGGGAGGCTGTATGGGAAATCAACGCGTAGCCGACTGGTTACCCTATGAGTACTTTCCTGAATAATAATCTTACAATCGTCCTTCATGGAAAATCAAGGTAAAATAACCATTGGAACAGTTTGCTTTCTAATTGATAGAAGTAATAACACGATGCTACTGCTTGAGCGAGCCAACGAACCCATGTCGAAAATGCTTACAGGTGTTGGAGGAAAAACTCACTTTGAGGAAGACATTAATGGCTCATGCATTCGGGAAATAAAGGAGGAAACCGGTTTTGATGCCCAAAATCTTAAACTACACGGAGTAATTAAGACAATTCTTGATGGGCACAACAGCACATGGATACTTTTTATTTACTCCACAGCAGATTTCAGAGGTAACCAAATTGATTGCCCCGAGGGCAAGTTACATTGGATCAGCATCGATAAAATTTTTGACACAAACCTGATAGGCTTTATCCGTGAAATATTGCCATATGTTCTAAACAACACAATGATTGAAGGAACAATACGGCACGACTCAAGAGGAAATATCATAGAGAAAAACATTGCCGCAATTCCATAGCAAAATAGGAATCAGAAGTATAGTACAAAGGCGAAGAATTCCTCGCCTTTGTACTATACTTCTGCTGTCAACTCAATAAACTAAAACTCTCTACTGCCATTGGGTTGGTACTGGTACTTCATAGTAATATATCCACCTTTTCCCTGCTCATTAAAGTAATCTTTCAACCAAATTTTGGCATACTTACCCGAAGCAGTTCTTATTGCATAGATATTATCGCTAAAGGTATAGGTTGGCGCAGCTGTGTTGCTTGTAACAATTGTCAACCATTTGCTTACCAAAGTATCACCGGGCACGGTAACATATACCGGAGGCATGGTGTACGATTCAAGAATATTGATTGTTGTATTCAGCGAGTAGCCATCGGATGGTGCCTCTTTTACCGAATTATAGTCAATAGCACCAAAGCTATACGAACCGCCCAAGCCAGGACCCGACTGGCCGCAATTCACCCGTATATCGGAACGATGGAAAGCGATGTCCCATGCCGTAGATGTAGAGAAATTGTCAATGCTGACAACGGTATCGGCATCGAACGAAAAATAGGTCCACGAATCATAAGCCGATGCATCTATAACTACTTCGGAAGCAGGCGTAGAGCTGTCATCGTCCGATTCGCACGCTACAAAAAAAGCCATTGCACCCAGTACAATGGGCATAATCAGAAATTTTCTTTTAATCATAAATTTTGTGTTTAGTTTTTAGTGTATAGTTATTTTGTTTGTATTGCTAAAAATCGTACCCCATCGAGATGTAGAATCGTCGCCCAACCGATGAGGTTGTGTTAAAACCAACAATAGGTGCTGTATAGTTGAATATGTTTTTAACCCCTATGTTGACAGAAAAATTGGAACCAAACTTTTGACTTACCGCTACATTCCATAACGAATAAGCCGAATAGGATGTGTAGTAATAAACATTGATATTTTCGTCCAAAACGCTCATATCCTTACGACCAATTGCCTTTACAGAAAGGTTTGTGGTTAATCCATACCACTTCTTACGAAAAGAATACTCCAACTCACCCGTAAAACTATGCGGGCTGGTTTCCGATAATCGAGCAATACTCTCCTTTTCCAACACCTTTGTGTAAACATACCCTGTTTTCAAATAAAAGTCATCTATAAATTTCCATCGCAACTGTAGCTCCGCATTCAAAATTCGATAATCATTCATATTTTTATAATGATACTCGGTTTGGTTGGCAGTCCACACACCACCAATCTTATCGTGTATATCATTGATAGCAACCGTAGATGTTATATTTAGATATCTTTTGGTATTTACATAATCGGCCGATAAAGCATAGTAATTGTTGGTTTCGGGTATCAAATTCTTATTCCCAATAATTGCGAACATGCCCTGATGATCCCAATCCATGTAAAGTTCTTTAAGCGAAGGCGATTTAAATCCTCTCGCATACGACACACGATAATTCACCTTACCTACAGAAACCTTAACAGTTGCCGATGGGGATACATGTGAGCCGAAAACGGATTGAATTCCTCCACGAATTCCTCCAACTAAAGTCAAGCGTGGCCACAAAGTGTATTCATCCTGAAGAACAAGCACTACATCATAAACAGAATGATCCACCATAGATAAAGCAATAAACCGATCGCTTTCCATATACTCGTGTAGTAATTCTGCTCCAAAGAATATACGCTGATTCCTGAATGGAATTCCTGTATAAGTCGCCTTAATATGGTTAAAGGCGTTAAAGTAGTTCAACTCATTAGATTCTAACTTTTCCAGGATATAGTACTTACTATACGCATCGTAATTATAGGATAGTTTTACGCTAGCGCTACCGCTTAATTTTCGTTCCAGAAATCCCCCCAAGGTATAATCGCGATAAAGGTTATGCGTGCTATTCCGCGAAAAATCAAATTCCTCGTGGCTATAGTATGAGCCGCGAAGCTCTGCATTCCAGTTTTTAACACACAACCCTGTTCTGTTTGTAACAGTGTAATCCTCAAAGCCAAAGATATACGAAGGAATCTGGTTAACTCCATCATAAACTGTTGAGTCGAGCGTAGGGTAGTACCTCACGGTTTCCTTTGAATCGAACAGCTGGTAGGCATCGCTGCTTTTATAGCCAAAGTAACTCTGCGAAAAGAAATTGTTTCTATTGAAACCAACCGAAAAATCGCTATTAATATTCTGTCGATCCTGGTTTCTATAGAACTTTTTCAAGTATTGCTCATCAAGCAAATCGATCTGCGCCTTTGAGGTATTCTTCTCATTGGGCTGAGCATACCTAAGATTCACCGAAATATCGATAGTTTTATTGGGTTTCTTTGTGATAATATTTATCACACTTCCCATTGCATTTGAACCGTAAAGCGCAGAACCAGCCCCTTTAACCACCTCAACCCTATCGATATTTGCAGCGTTAATTCTCGATAGATCCACATTTCCATCGGATTCTCCTGCAATTCGCTCTCCGTCAATCAGAATAAGGGTATACTTTGAGTCTAGCCCTTGCGACGATAGCGAAGCCCCAAATCCATGTCTATTTAACTCTACACTAGGGATTTCAATTTCCAACACATCATTTATGGTTGCTGCTCTTATGCTCGAAATATCCTTACAGGTTATTAGTTGCGTTAAAACCGGGGTTTCCTTTAAACTGCGAGGTGTTCGAGTACCCGTAACAATTACCTGATCGAGATTAAATATATCCTCAGAAAGACCAACTGAAATTAAGGGTTTTACAGCAATAGTATCGATAAACGTTTTATAACCAATACACGAAACCGTTAGAATTACTGTATCAGTTTTGATATCGAGCAATGCAACACCGATTGAATTGGTAACACCACCTCCAGCCCAACTATTACTCAAGCCTTTCCATTGAATCGAAACATTTGAAAGGCCAAGTCCAGACTGGCTATCCTTTACTTCTATGGTTGATTTTTGTAGGCCTTGCGATAATGCTTGCCCTAAAAAAATAAAATAAAAACAAACTAAAGCAATGAATTTAAAATACCTCATTTTAAAAGAATTAAAACCATTGGGTAATAACATTCGCTTAGAATGCTATGCCCAAAGCAATTTATTTTGCCTGATTTTACTTAGGATTTAGATCCTGAGAATAGAACAAACAATGTTGCTAAAAGTTAAACGGAGGGCCGCGCCTATTGGGGAGTAATACTAATGCAAATGTATAGTGTAACTTATTACATAAACCACACCACTCGCTCAATATACCCAGAGGAATATCAGTATACTCAAATATACATTGAGAAATAAAATGGGATTGATATTGGTAATTCTTTTGGGTTTTTATAATAGAGGGTTGATGCTGAATAACCTTGGCAGTAGCAGAAGCATCATCTTGCGAAACAGGTACATCAGTATTTCCACCAAACAGCAACCATGCAAAGATCACTGCAAGGATGTATGGCAAAAAACTACTCGAAATACCTATAAAAAACATACCTGTAATGCTATTTTTCGATGGCAAAGATATTAACCAAATCTAAATACCTTATTGAATATTCAACATTTTTTCAAAGGAAACAATGCTTTATTCATCACTCAAATTCTATAAATCAGCATCTAAACCTCTTTACCAACCCATCTTTTAGATTTTAAATACCACAGAGATACTGACGTTACAATTATTCCGTACAATATTTCGGCACACCACACCCAGCTAAGCGACATTTTAAACTGGATGGCCATTAAATAGGCCCAAACAACATATATTATCAAAGTACTGGCCTCAATAGCAAACGAAATCTTTGTATTCCCTGTTCCAGAAACCCCGCTATACATAACAAATGCGCTGGCCATGCCAACGGCAGCTACGGTAATAATGTAAAAGATAGGTAACGATTTTTGAATAAGAGCTGGATCGTTTGTGTAAACTCGTAGTATTAACTCTGGCATAAAAACACTAATCATCCCTAAAACTAGCACAGCAGACATGCTCAACATAACCACCTTCTCAACCAAACGCATTACCTCCCCGCTCCTCTCCTGCCCTATCAACTGGCTAACTAACGTATTGGTTGCCGAAGCAAATCCCCAAATAGGAATCATCAAAACTATATATACACTCCGAAGTATATTTGATACTGCAAGCGGTGTTTCCCCCATCTTTTCAATGAAAAGGAAAAATACAAACCAGATAAAAATTGAGAGAGAATACTGAAACATCAATGGCCACGAAATATTTAAAATTCGAAGCATCAACCGAAAATTCAACTTGGCAAACTTGAATAGCCTGTAAGGTTTATAATTAAAATAAAACCAAGTATAAACTATATAGACAACAAAACTAGTAAACTCGGCAATTACCGAAGCTAAGGCTGCACCGCCAATACCCATCTCGGGAAATCCCCAATGACCAAATATTAAGGCATAATCCAGAACTACATTCACCAAAACCATTATAATTGTTGTAACAGAAATTACTTTGGTTTTAGCAATGCCAACATAAAACGAGTTGAACGAATAGTTAATATACGCGAATAGCAAACCAAAAATACGGTAGTCGATAAACTCTTTTCCTGCATCAAAAATTGATTGCGACTGAACCAACTGGTTGAGTAAACTCCCAGAGTAAAATTTCACCAGTACTATAAGCAATATGGATAAGAATGCTAGAAAATAGAAGATATGCTCAACTACTCGGCCAATAGCACGATGCGTTCCCTCACCATATCTCCTAGCAATAATTATCTGTCCACCAAGCCCTGTCCCCCAGCCTATCATCAAAAGAACATGGTAGAACAAACCACCTATAACGCCACCACCAAGAGCAACCTCTCCCAACCGACCTAGGAAAGCCGTATCAGTTATGTTAACTATATTTTGAGCGATGCTCCCAATAATAATTGGGTAAGCGATGCTCCAAATCTGCTTGGTAGTTATTTTCGAAAGCATTATTTACTGGATATTTGAAAAATACAGAATTCAGTTTTCAGGAGTCAGAATATGAAAATAATGAATCAAAGAAACATTCTATAAAACTCAAACCGTAAAATATTTTAGAGTTTCTCTTCAAAATATCTGATTATTTTATCAATTAAATGCACCCGGTCCTTCCCAATAACATTATGATCGTGCTGAGGGTATATAAAATAATCGACTTGAACTCCGTTCTTTATAAACTCATGAATGAGGGTCAAACTTTGCTGCAGTACAACGGTTCTGTCCATATCATCATGAATAATTAGCAAATCGCCCTTAAGGTTTTTCACAAAGTTCTTTAGATCAGCATTCCGATAACCTTCAGGATTTTCTTCAGGAGTATCCATATAACGCTCGCCATACATAACCTCGTAGAATTTCCAATCGGTTACGGGTCCACCGGCAACACCAACCTTAAACACATCGGGTTGCTTAAGCATAAGCGAGATGGTCATAAAGCCACCAAAACTCCAACCATGTACTCCTATCCTACTCGAATCCACATAACTTAAACCCTTCAAGTAATTAACTCCAACCATTTGATCGGCCATCTCATTTACACCAAGCTGCCTATGGATAACCTGTTCAAAATTGGCTCCGCGATTAGGCGTTCCCCGATTATCGAGCGTAAATAGAATAAAACCTTTATTTGCCATATACGATTCCCATAGACGAGCACCGCCCATCCACGAGTTGGTAACCAGCTGCAAATGTGGACCACCGTATACATATACTACAACAGGATATTTTTTAGTAGAATCAAAATCCCAAGGTTTAATTATTCTGGCATACAAATCGGATCCATCATCGGCTTTAAGTGTCAATAATTTTGGCAATGGAATATTATAACCTTCGTAAGGATTTTTAGCACTAATCAGATTCCGAATATTTTTACCAGCCGAAGTGTATAGATCAACCCTACTAGGAGTAGATATACTTGAGTAGAAATCTACAAAGTAATTACTATCAAAACTT
Organism: Tenuifilaceae bacterium CYCD; assembly: GCA_036322835.1. Lineage (NCBI taxonomy): Bacteria > Pseudomonadati > Bacteroidota > Bacteroidia > Bacteroidales > Tenuifilaceae > Tenuifilaceae bacterium CYCD. Next base: position 3,554,455 of record AP027304.1, read on the forward strand.
ATACTCGGTTTATGGGTTCCTTCCCCATTGGTTAACTTTAATAGTACATCCTTTTTTAAATTGATAGAATACAAATGCTGTTCTATTGGACTATCCTTTGTTGCAGTAAAATAAATTAGCCCTTTTTGGGTATCAATACTAACCAACTCTGTAACCTCCCATTCTCCCTTTGTAAGTTGCTTAACCAACTCTCCATTGGTTTTATACAAATACAGATGATTCCATCCATCACGACGGCTTTGCCATATAAATTGGGTTGGATCGTTAGGCAAAAAATGGATTGGAACCTGGGGTTCAACATACTCCTTGTCCTGTTCCTCGAAAAGAGTAGCCACATAATCGCCTGTAGTAGCATCGTATTGATTTAACCACATGTGGTTCTGTTCGCGATTAAGTACAGCAATATATACCGATTTCTCATCAGGACTCCACGCTACGTTAGTCAGATACTGCTCCTTGGGTTCGCCAGTTTTCAAAACAACAGTTTTACCGGTTGATAAGCTATATATATTCAGCGTAACCTCATGGCTTTTCATACCAGCCATTGGATACTTCATGTTCTCAACAGTTGCAATTCTTTGAGTAATGTCAACCAATGGATAATCAGTCACCATGGATTCATCCATCCTGTAGTATGCCAAGTAATTGTTTTTAGGTGACCAAAAAATTCCCTTTTCAATTCCAAACTCATGCCTGTGCACTGCTTGCCCATTAACAATACCCTTATTGCTATCCGAGGTAATTTCTACGACAGAATCCTTGTCGTTAATAAAATATAAGTTATTATCAATAGTGTAAGCCATCCTAGTATTATCGGGGCAAATATCCCAATTATCTGAACCCTCAACAGTTTTCAACTTCCTCACAATCTGCTTTTTAGTAACATTATAGAAAACAACGTATGGCGATACTGAAAATTGAATTTCATCCCTATTAATCCAACTGTAATTGAAACGCTTTAACTCCGGTAAAGAATTAGCCTGTAAGGTTTTGTTAATATCATTAACCGAAACTATATCTTTTATTTTACCACCAGAAACAGAATATTCAACCAGTCTATCTCCATCTACAAACGTAAAAGCCGAAACATCGGGTCGCCATTCAAAATTGGAATACGATTCTGGCGCAAATTCTGCTCGCTGTTTCAAAACAGCCTGTTCAAGGGTCATCTGTTTCTGCTGCGAATACGCAAATAAACATGTAACAACTAAAAATTGTATAAAAACTAAACGTTTCATGACACTATTGTTATTGATTATTGTTTGCTAATATCAAAATAAAAAACTGTTGTTTTGACTTTCAATTACAACTTTAGTTTACATATTCAGTAAGAATTGGTTAGTTTTATTTTAAAATGCCTGAAAAACAGTTATATTTACTTGAAAAAAATTGTATAAATAAAACAATGTAGCATTAATGGGAGTTTTATTAGTGTTACTTTTGATAATTCATTTATTTTTCATTACTTGCACTAAACTTTTGCAAAATTGTAAAATGTTAGCACATAGACTTATAAAACCAGCAATCATACTTTTGGGGCTATTCTTTTTATTTGGCTGTAAATCCTCCGAGAATAAAGCTAAAGCACCACTCCTTACCGAGGATTCAATTGACACTCTTTCTACATTAATAAAATACGATAAATCTGTATTTCCCATTCCCTCGCCTTGGCAAGTGGCCACTCTAATAAAGAAGTTGAATCTACCCTATAACGAAAACTACTTGAATAAACCCGATAAGTACCAAAAGTACAATACAACTTTTAAGCAATCATTGAACCTTGGTATCTATGGCACCGATATCAGTTACCTTAACATCTACGAAAAAATTCAGGAATCAATTACCTATTTGGGCACAATAAAGAAAATCAGCGAACAACTAGGAGTTACGCAAGCATTCGAACCTCAAGTTTTTGAATCTATTGAAAAGAATATTGGCAATAGGGACTCATTAACAAGAATAATTGCTAGGGCTTACGCAAATTCCGACACTTACCTTAAAAGTAACGATAGAAACGACATTGGTGCCCTAATCATTGCTGGCGGATGGATTGAAAGTATGTATATTCTTACCCAAATTGTTCAGGAAAAAAATGATCGCGACATCATCAACCGTATTGGTGAACAAAAACACCCACTGGATAATTTGATAGAACTACTTACCCCATTTTACTACAAATCAAATGAATTTTCATCGCTGATAGACGAATTGATTGACATTGCTTACGAGTTTGATGGAGTAATATACTCCTATACCTACCGTGAGCCAAAGATTGATCCAGAAAATACGTTGATAATAATAAACAGCCAGTCTAGGGTTATCATGTCTGAGTACCATATCCAAATAATCAGCAAGAAAATTGGGGATTTACGAAATAAAATTGTAGAATAATTATTGACACCATGCTAAAACGACTATTAATATTTTTATCGTTTATCGTTTTCGTACCATGCATTTCGAATGCTCAAATTGAGCAATTAGAGAATATTTGTTCACTATACTTTCCCCCTGAGTACATTACCGATGGCCAAGAGTATTTTGCACCGCTAAAGCCTGATCAAAAAATTGAATTTCGCACAACATTCTTTGGCGATAATACCTACAGGGTGGTTGCCTGCACCAATCTAAGAAAAGGCAAACTAGTTTTCTCGGTTTACGATACCGATAAGAACCTACTTTTCACCAACGAAAGTTTTGATTATTCACCATTTTGGGATTTAAAATTCACATCAACAGTTACCTGTGTAATTCAGGTTGATGTTAAAAATACGAAATTCACACCCGGGTATGTAATGCTTTTAATTGGGTATAAGCAGTAATACCTACAAACAAACCATTAAAACGCGCCCCAAATGAGCGAGTCGATTCTAAAAGCATTAATGCAACTCTTCGCAATAATTGCTCGGCCAATTACTGGCGATGAACCCGAAGGGAGCGACTATAGCGATAGACGAAGAGTTGTTGAGGAATTCCTCAAAAATCAGCTCAACCAAGAACTCGTTACTGAATACCTTAAAGTTTTCGATTATTACTACAATCTATATCAAGAAAAACAAAGCGAAAAATCAAAATCCAAAAAAAGAACATCGTCAAGTTCGGTTAGGGTTTTGAAGATCTGCTCGCAGATAAACGAGGAGTTAATTCAACAACAAAAGATTGTTGTTTTGATTAGACTCCTAGAATTTGTAAAGCCCGAGGAGGGCGAAGTTACAGAGCAGGAAATGGCTTTTATCTCCACGGTATCCGAAACGTTCTTTGTTCCTGAATCGGAATTCACACTTCTAAAAGACTTTGTACTTAACCCCTTCGATCAGATTTTTCCACATCCAAATCTCCTCGTAATTAACAATGATAAGAATTACGAGAAATTAGGAATTAAGCACATCTACTCTGAAAATATTCTGGATGAAATAAAAATTGTTTTTGTAGAGTCCGCCAACATTCTTTTCCTCCGGTACAAGGGAGATCATGAACTTTACCTGAATGGCCATTTAGTACAGAACGATAAAATATTTGTCCTGAATAATGGTTCCTCCATCCGTAATTCCAAGATAAAACCGATCTACTTCAGCGATATTGTTGGACGTTTTGCTCAGGACAAGATTAAAGAGCGAATCATTTTCGACGTTCAAGGTATTGAATTCCGCTTTAAGAGCGGAAAAACGGGACTCCACCACATGTCATTTACCGAGGAATCGGGACATTTGGTGGGTATAATGGGAGCATCGGGAGCCGGAAAATCAACACTGCTGAATGTTCTTAACGGTAGCGAAAAGCCTTCGCTCGGGAAAATATGTATCAATGGCATTGATATTCACAACCAAAAAGAACAAATTGAAGGTCAAATAGGCTTTGTATCGCAGGATGATCTTCTAATAGAGGAATTAACCGTTTACCAAAATTTATACTTCAACGCCAAACTCTGCTTCGATAATTACAACGCCCAACAACTCAACGAAGCAGTAAATAAAATGTTGATGAGCCTTGGTTTATTCGAAATCAAGGATATGAGGGTAGGATCGCCACTCAACAAGAAAATCAGCGGGGGGCAACGGAAACGTTTAAATATCGCTCTCGAACTCATAAGGGAGCCGGCAATTCTGTTCCTCGATGAACCCACATCAGGGCTAAGTTCGCGCGATTCGGAAAACATTTTAGACCTCTTAAAGGAATTAACCCTTAAGGGAAAATTGGTGTTTGTGGTTATCCACCAACCATCATCGGATATTTTCAAAATGTTCGATAAATTATTAATTCTTGATACGGGTGGATATCTTATCTACAATGGCGACCCAATTGAATCAATCATATACTACAAATCAAGGGTTCAGCATGCCAATTGGAACGAGAGCGAGTGTACTCTTTGCGGGAATGTTAATCCGGAACAAATATTCAACATTGTTGAAGCCAAAGTACTGGACGAGTATGGAAATCCTACTCGCGCCAGGAAGATAAGTCCATTGGAATGGAATCAACACTTTAAGCGTTTTTTCCCTGACTCATCAAAAGCAAACGATGTTCATCAAGAACTCCCAAAAATTCACTTCAAAATACCAAACTGGTTTAAACAGTTACGAATCTTTGTAAAGCGTGATTTATTGTCAAAACTGGCGAATTCTCAGTACATGATCATCAATGCTTTTGAAACACCGCTACTGGCTTTCCTTCTAGCATACATAATAAAGTATTATAATGTAGATGTATCCAATAAAATTGGCTATACCTTGCTCGACAACAGCAATCTACCGGTATACCTATTCATGTCGGTTATCGTCGCAATTTTTGTAGGATTAACGGTTAGTGCCGAGGAAATAATAAAGGATCGTAAAATTCTAAAACGAGAAGCATTCCTGAACCTCAGCTGGTCGAGCTATTTGATGTCGAAAGTTACCATTTTATTGACATTATCAGCGTTTCAAGCATTAATATTTGTAGTTGTTGGCAACACAATACTCGAAATTAAAGGGATGTACTTTGAGTACTGGCTAGTGCTATTTAGCACGTGGTTTACATCAAACATGCTTGGACTGGTTATCTCCGATAGCTTTAAGGCAGTAGTCACAATATATATTCTAATTCCATTTTTAGTTATCCCTCAAATCATACTTAGCGGAATCATTGTAAAGTACGAAAAGCTAAACCCAACAATTTCATCGCCAAGCAATATTCCAATGTATGGAGAGGTTATAGTAGCTCGCTGGGCTTACGAAGCACTTGCCGTTTATCAGTTCAAAGAGAATAAGTACGAGCAGCCATTCTATAAGTACGACGAAGCTATGAGTATATCTGACTTTAAGAGGAACTACTGGCTAAAATCGCTTCAAAATAAAATTGACTACTGCTTACGTAATATCGATAATAAGAATAATTCAGAGGAGTTTAGTGCTTCGTTACGTCTACTCCAAAACGAAATCATCAAGGAGATGACATCACCACGAAGTTCTAAGCTTATATTCAGTAAGTATACACAAATAACCCCCGAAGATGTCACACCTGAACTGCTGGATGATATAAATCTTTACCTTGAATTGGTCAGGAAGTATTACGTAAAACTATACAACAAGGCAAGCAACGAGAAGGATAAACTAATATCGAAACAGCAAAGTACCCCCGAAGGTAAAGAGCAGTTCCTAGAGATAAAGCGTAGGTATCATAACGAGAGTTTAAGCGACTTTGTCAAGAATTCAGGAGAAGTGGAACGAATTATCGAATACGATGGCCAACTAATCCAAAAAGTGGATCCTATATTCCTTTACCCCGATTCAAAATTCATTCGTTCCCATTTTTATGCCCCTGCAAAATCGGTATTCGGATATTATTTCAGTACTTATTGGGTTAATGTGATAGTTATATGGATATCTAGTATTTCCCTTTACATCATTCTCTACTACCGATTATTTAAGCGATTACTCGACAGAGCAGAGCAAATAGGTGGAGATAAGGAAGATTAAAAAAAGGGGCTTTAAGCCCCTTTTTAATTATTTTATTTAAAAAATTATTAGTCGACAATCTGAATCATCTTGAAAGGAACCTTTATTATGGATTCATAATCTTCGCCAGCCTCCAGCATATCCTCATCATCCTCCTCGTAGTACCAGTTAATAATAACATCGGCTGCGTTTTTCTTAAGAACTTCCAATTTTTTAAATACATCAAGGATACATTTTGATGAAGCTGTATTAAAATACTCCAATCGTATATTTACGACTGTTTTAGCAGCAGGACCTTTAGCATACTCATCCAGCCAATCAACAATTGGTTTGTAGAACTCGATGGAGTTCTCAGGAATTGATCTACCTTTAATTTCAACCACCCCACTATTGGGATCCATTGATACGGTTGGGGTTTTTGGTGTTCCTTCGATGTTTATTAATTCCATGGCGGCAAAATTTTACTTTATTCAGTTATTATCACATTAAGATTAAAAAAGTCAAACTCTGGAGAGTACGAAGAAAATTTATACTCCAATTTATTACCGGTTTTTCGAGCCATGTCAATCAGCCCGAGTCCACCACCTCCTTTCTCCGAGAATGTTTGATTATTAAGAACAAATTTATAAAAATCTTTTAATTCTTCTTTTGATAAAGAATTAATCTTATCAATTTTCTCCTTTAAAATAATGCTTTTGTCTGATTTAACCATGTTTCCTGTAGAAATCCTATACCCGTCATCGGTTCGGGAAAGGACAAACGCGCCAAAATTATGGGAGGTCTCATTATTCTGAACGCTATCCACATGATGATATAGATTTTGTAAGCATTCTACAAGAACATTATAGAGTTTTTTCCGAACAAGGCTTTGCTCCAGCAAATCATCTAACTTTGATTCTACCAATCCAAGCGTATCAGCAATTACATCGGCGTTAATTGTTCCTTTATAAGCAACAATGATATCTCCCTTATGCATTTGTGCATAGCACTGATTCAAAAAATCACTCATAGAAGAGCGCTGTTTATTAGCTTGCAATTTGATATTTGTTAATACCTAAAACAAATATAATAAAATTTTATGCATATCCGCTAATGTACCAAAATAATTATCTTTACAAAAACACTTGAGATGAATTTTATCGATTTTGTAAAGAAATATCCAGATGAAGCCAGCTGCATAAGACACTTTCGAACCGTTAAGGAGCGAAAAGGAGTCGTCTGCAAGAAGTGTGGCAATACGCATCATTACTGGAACAAAACCTACAATTCGCACGATTGCAGCAGCTGTGGATACAGAACCACCTTACGAAGCGGCACCGTTATGGAGTCATCGAAGCTACCTTTTCAGTACTGGTTGTACGCCATTTACCTGATGACCATGACCAAAAAAGGGATCTCTGCTGCTGAGGTTCAGCGGCAGCTTGGCCATAAGCGCTACGAACCGATTTGGGCCATGATGCACAAGATCAGATCGGTCATGGGATTGCGCGATGAGCGGTATGAATTGGAGGGCGTTGTCGAGCTGGACGATGCCTTTTTCAGAACCCATGCAGAGGACGAAAATGACGAGCTGACCAAAAGAGGAAGAGGCAGTCAGCGGCAAAGCAAAGTTCTAGTTATGGCCAAAGTTGATCCCAGGCGGGGGCGACCTCGCAGGAACAAAAAGCCATCAGCATTCCGATACGTAAAGATGGTTGTCATTCCGGACTCTTCGTCGAAAACGATGAACAAAGTAGTCTCAGCGAGCACCAGCTCTTCATCGGTGATTAAGAGTGATGGCTGGCGTGGTTTTAACAAAATCAAAGAGATAAGCTCCAGACATATCAAAAAGATAGTACCACCCGAGGAGGCTTCAAGAGTACTCCCATGGGTGCATACCATGATTAGCAATGCAAAGAGAAACTTCTTAGGAGTCAATCACAAAATAAAAGACGTGTACCTGCAAAACTATCTGGACGAGTTTTGTTATAAAACCAATCGAAGATATTTTGGCAAAGAGTTGTTTGAACGACTTATGGTTGCTGCTGTAGAAGATACTTGGTATGGTAAAATAAGGTATAATTGCGGATAATCATATAAAATTTATTCTGAACAATACAATATTAAATTTAATAAAATTTAATTGCTAAACTATTTTTATTGAGGGTTTCATAAATATCTATAAAAAAAACCGGAGAATTACTCCGGTTTTATATTGCTCTTTCGCTTAACAAGTTGCTTTTCCGTATTCCTACTAATAGGTTTTTCTTTGGGGTGTTCTCTCTCTGTCATCCTAGGCTTTCCTGTAAACATCGAAAAATGCTCAAAAAAATTCTCCTGTGAACCATTATAAATAGAGATCTTTCTGGACGGACGCAATCCGATATTCTTTAATGCATCCATGTTTGAACTAACTAACCACACATCGTAGCCATTATATTTTTGTTTAAAGCAATCGCCTAGCTGTGTATAAAACGATTCGATCTGATCCTTGCTAAGCCGTTCACCATAGGGAGGATTCGTAACCACTAAACCACCATTTCCTGCCGAAGGAGCATAATCAAAAATTGACGAAAGCTGAATATCTACTTTCTTTTGAAGACCAGCGCCTTTTAAATTTTGCAACGCAGATTCAATAGCGCGGCGTGAAATATCCCTACCGATTATGCTGTGATTAAAATCGCGTTCCATGCTATCATCATTATATATGCTTTGAAGTAGGCTATCGTCAAAATCCAACCAATTCTCGAACCCAAAATTTTGACGGAACACTCCTGGCGGTATCCCATAAGCTATTAAAGCTGCTTCAATAACAATTGTGCCCGATCCGCACATAGGATCAATGAAATCCGAATTACAATCCCATCCCGAGAGCATTATTAATCCCGCAGCCAACACCTCATTGATTGGAGCAATATCTTGTCCTACGCGGTATCCCCTTCGATGTAAGGGCTCCCCCGAAGAGTCTAGCATTATTGTACAAACATCGTCAGTAACGCTAACGTGAAACTGAATTTGGGGATTCTTTGGATCGATAAATGGACGTTTCCCATACTTATCGCGGAACTGATCAGCAATTGCATCCTTCAATTTCAAAGCAATATACCTTGAATGCGGGAAAAGATCAGAGTTAACAACACTATCAACTGCAAACTTATGGTTAAGCTCCATTACCGAAGACCAATCGAACTTCTTGGCTTGGCCATAGAACTCCTCTACAGTCCTTGCGCTAAAAGTGTACATTGGTTTAAGAATTCGTAATGCTGTATGTAACCTAAAATTTGATTTATAAAGCAATTCTTTATCACCAATATAACTTACTGAACGATTATCTACCTTAATGTTTTCAGCACCTATGGCTTGCAACTCAACAGCTAATACATCCTCTAAACCTTGAAAGGTTTTGGCAATAATTTCAAATTTCTCCGCCATAAAACTAATCTATTGTACTACTTTTTGGGTTTTGCTTTAGTTATTAATGGTTTACCATCTGATTTTTGATCGGCAAAAGCTTTTAGTATTGCTTCGGCATCGGTAAAAGGAACGGTAATGAACGAAAAATCATCGCGAACGTTAATATCATCGATTTTATTATCGGGAATTTTCACCTCACGACGAATGAACTCGGAAAGTTTTTTTGGTGACATGCCATCCTTCCGGCCTAAACCGATGAACAACCGCGTAGTGCCTTTGGTATCAACTCTGAATGAACGAATTTCGGAATAGCTAGAAACATCAAGTTGTGTTTTAAAGGCCAATCGTAAAAGAGCCGCCAATGCAACCTCAGGACTATTGGTTTCAATCAAATCTTCGGCCATTCCTAGGTAATCATCGTAGCTACCTTGCTTGATAATTTCAAACAGTTCATCCTTAATTTTCTCTTTCTTTACGGCAACAATATCCTGAGCGTTGGGAAGGATTTCCTTACGAATATTTACTTTGGTTGCCTTCTGAACATAATTCAACTTGCGGTACTCCTCATTTGAAACAAAAGTAATTGCGGTGCCTTGTTTTCCAGCACGGCCCGTTCGTCCAATACGATGGATGTACGACTCGGGATCCTGTGGCAAGCTATAGTTGATAACATGAGTAAGATCAACAATATCAATACCGCGAGCAGCAACATCGGTTGCAACAAGTACATTAATGTAACGCTTACGGAACTTTGCTAAAGTTTTTTCACGTTGAGCTTGGGTAATTTCTCCATGTAAACCTTCTGCTCCATAACCTCTTTCTATCAACTTAGATGTAACAACATCAACATCGTTTCGGGTTCGGCAAAAAACTAGACCGTAAAATTCAGGTTCAATATCAATGATACGGGTTAAAGCATCAAACTTATCACCCTCCCTAACCTCAAAGTAGATTTGATCAGTCAGGCCAGTTGTAGGTTGAGCTCTATCGACCTCTAACTTTTTAGGGTTATTCATGTATCGTTTGGCCAACTTCGCAATCCGATCGGGCATAGTCGCAGAGAAAAGCAATGTACGCTTTTCTTTAGGCGTATGCTTCATAATCTCCTCGATGTCCTCTATGAATCCCATATTTAGCATCTCGTCGGCCTCATCTAGAACGAACATCATAAGTTTGCTAAAGTCTAAATCGCCCCGGCTAATTAAATCGAGAATTCGGCCTGGAGTTCCAACAACAACATCAACTCCTTTTTTTATTCTACGTTGTTGTTCTGATATGGACTGACCGCCATAAACAGCAGTAACTACAACACGTTTGGCGGCTAACGAAATAACCTCATCGCACACCTGTAAAGCCAATTCGCGGGTTGGAACAAGGATCAAAGCCTTGATTCCTGAGGGCTGCCCCTCCAACATCTCAATTATGGGTAAACCAAATGCCGCGGTTTTCCCTGTTCCAGTTTGGGCTTGTGCAATAATATCACCACTTTCATTCAAAAGAACCGGAATTGTAAGCTTTTGAATGGGTGAAGGTTGCTCAAAGCCCTTGGCCTGGATAGCCTCCAATGCCTTTTCGGACAGACCAAGCTGTCTGAACGCGTCTAATTTTTCCATTTATTAATGATAAAGTGATCTCCTCCCGGAGATCGGTTTAAAATGCATATATAAGAATTACTACTCTTTTACCAAATGCTTGTATTTATCCCAATTTTTAAAAATCTCAAGAGCCTTTGCATAAGCATCATTGTCCTCGTTCGTAATCTCGAAATAATGACCTGTAGTAAATAATGACTGAGCTACTAATCCTTTGATCTGTTTTTTAAGTTCATTCGATGAATTGTTCAATCCATTTAAATCTCGAGGTATTTTTTGGTTCTCGGCCATCTTAACTAACTCCTCAATCATGGCATCGGTAACCTGAAAGTTCTTTTTAAACTTGTCAAACTTAGGGTAATCCGCTAAAAGTTGTTTACGATTCGAGTCTACCCATGTTAAAGAGAATTGATTGATTAAACCGGAACGGATCAACTTTCCATAGTAATCGGAATAAAAACTTGTATCGAGGGGAACAAATACATCGGGCATAATACCGCCGCCGCCATATACAGTTTTACCCTTTACAAGTGTTTTATACTTCAACGAATCGGGCATGTGAATGCTATCGGAATTGAAGAGTTCACCGTGGGTATACCTATCATTCAAATCCTCATAGTACTTTTCGATATTGCCATTATTATAGGGCCGCTGAATTTCCCTTCCAGTTGGTGTATAGTAACGCGCAACTGTTAAACGAATCATAGAACCATCGGGCAGCGGAAGTTGATTCTGAACCAACCCTTTTCCAAACGATCGACGACCTACAATAATTGCCCTATCCCAATCCTGCATTGCTCCTGCTAGAATTTCGCTAGCCGATGCGGATCCTTCATCTATTAAAATAATAACCTTACCCTTAAATAAAGGGCCGTTGGAATCGGAAAAGAAATTAGTCCGAGGACTATTACGCCCCTCGGTATAAACAATAAGTTTTCCTGACTCAAAGAAATAGTTTGCCAACTCGTAAGCCGTATTTAATAAACCACCACCATTGTTACGTAGATCTATAATAAGATCCTTCATCTTCTGCTTGCTAAGTTTTTCCATTGCTTCGGCAAATTCTTGGTCGGTAGTAGCTGCAAATCTATTTACCTTGATATATCCAATTCCTGGCTGTGCCAAATACGAAGCATCAATACTATAAATTGGAATTTTATCGCGGGTAATGGTGAATTCTAATGGACTATCAACGCCTCTACGAGAGATTTGAACCGTTACCTTGGTTCCCTTGGCTCCGCGTAGGTACTTATGAACATCGGGAATTTTTAATCCAATATTGGTAATGCTCTTTCCATCGATGGCAACAATTCTATCGCCCGCCAAAATACCTACTCGCTCCGATGGTCCTCCTGATATTGGGTTCACCACCATCAAAGTATCGTTCATTATATTGAATTCTACTCCAATTCCCTCAAAGTTACCCTCCAAAGGTTCGTTCATGGCCTGTACATCCTCCTTCGAAATATATATAGAATGAGGATCAAGCTGCCCGAGCATTTCAATTATAGCATTGTCAACCATCTTGTTAACATTAATTGTGTCAACATAGTTTCCAGATAAATACTGGATAAAACGCACAAACTTGTATGCACTAAAACTTGATGATGGCTGCTGTGCTAAGGATGTAAATACACTAGCAATAACTAAAACCGATAAAATAACGAACCGTCTTACCATGACAATTATATTATTGTGTATATAAAACTAAAAGGCTACTTAAAAAGATTGATACTATTCCCACTCTATTGTGGCTGGAGGTTTAGAGCTAACATCGTAAACCACTCTATTAATACCTTTAACTCTATTGATAATTTCATTCGAAATTCGTGCCAAGAATTCATGAGGAAAAGGATACCAATCCGCGGTCATACCATCGGTTGATGTTACGGCTCTTAGTGCAACCACATACTCGTAAGTACGTTCATCGCCCATAACGCCTACAGACTGAACTGGCAATAGGATAACTCCTGCCTGCCAGATTTTATCGTATAACCCTGTTTCTTTCAACCCCTGAACATATATACTATCAGCATCTTGGAGTAATTTAACCTTATCAGCAGTTACTTCGCCCAAAATACGAATACCTAAACCTGGGCCAGGGAAAGGGTGACGACCAAGTATTGGTGCAGGTAATCCTAATTCCTTACCGACTAAACGAACCTCATCCTTAAATAGTAGCTTTAAAGGCTCTATCACCTTAAGGTTCATCTTCTCAGGTAATCCACCAACGTTGTGATGCGATTTAATTGTCGCAGAAGGACCTTTAACTGAAACCGATTCAATTACATCGGGGTAAATAGTACCCTGACCTAACCATTTCACATCGGTAAGTTTCTTTGCCTCGGCATCGAAAACTTCTACAAAATTTTTTCCTATCGATTTTCGTTTAGCTTCGGGATCAATAATGCCCTTTAAATCGTCGTAGAATTTTTTGCTGGCATCAACACCAATAACGTTTAAACCTAAATGTTGATACGACTCAAGTACATCATGAAATTCGTTCTTACGCAACAAACCGTTATCAACAAAAATACAGGTAAGGTTTTTCCCAATCGCCCTATGGAGAAGAATTGCTGCCACTGACGAATCAACACCACCCGATAATCCAAGCACTACTTTATCGTTACCAAGCGTATTTCTGAGAATATTAATAGACTCCTCGATGAAGGAAGCCGGTGTCCAAGATTGATCGCATCCGCAAATTCCAACCACAAAATTCTTCAGCAATTTTGATCCTTCTGTTGAGTGATATACCTCAGGATGGAACTGTATTCCGTATGTATTCTCACCTAAAACATGAAACGCACCAACCTTTACATCGGCTGTACTTGCTATTATTTTGAAATTACTAGGAACATTTGCTATTGTATCACCATGCGACATCCAAACCTGTGAATAACTGGATAATCCAACAAATAGAGGGCATGTATTATCAACCACCTCAATGGTTGCTCTACCGTACTCTCTAATTTTTGAAGGAAGAACTTCACCTCCATTAGTATGCGATAATAACTGTGCACCATAACAAATACCCAGTAAAGGAGCTTTTCCTTTAATTCCTGATAGATCAGGCATTGGTGCTTTTGAATCGCGAACAGAATATGGGCTTCCAGAAAGGATTACTCCTTTAACAGTGGAATCTAACTCTGGATAATAATTATAAGGATAAATCTCGCAGTAAACATTCAACTCTCTGATTCTACGAGCAATGAGCTGTGTGTATTGGGAACCAAAATCTAGAATAACGATTTTTTGATGCATTGGTAAATATATTTTCAGTTTTGCAAAGGTAGTAAATAAAGCTGAATACACCTATGTTTTAGGTAGATGCTTTACGAATTATAACAAAAATTGACAGTAATGATGGGTCAAAAGTGAAAAAGATAGAAGTTAAAAGATAAATATAGATGCCTGGTTATATTTATAGGCTCTTCTCAGGAATATCGAAAACCTGCCCATCATCAACGGCAATAGTATTGGGGAAAATTTCTTTTGCCTCAATCTCGTGCTGGAGAGAATTTTTATAACGCGAAGAAAAGTGGCCTATTATTAATTTCCCAACATTTGCTTTCTGCGCAACAGTTGCGGCCTGAGCCGCAGTGGAATGCCCTGTTTGTCTGGCTAAATTTATATCCTTACTCAAAAAAGTCGACTCATGGTAAAGCAAATCTACATTTTTAACCAAGCCAACTAAACGCTCGCTATACAGTGTATCGGAACAATAAGCATAGGATCGTGGAATATGATTATGGAAGGTTAATTCCGAATTTGGAATGAATTCGCCTGTCTCAGTAATAAAATCTTCTCCACTCTTAATTTTAACAATATCCGCTAAACCCAAGGAATACTTTGAAATTAGTTCCTTTTTAATATTTGGTAATTGAGGCTTCTCCTTAAAAAGAAACCCTACCGTTGGCATACGATGCCTCAATGGTAATGTTGATACGATTATATACTTGTCCTCGTAAATTAACTCAACAATATCACAATTTATCGGGTGGAAGACAACAGGAAAGGCTAAGTTATCATTAAAAAAGCGCACATTATAGTTAAGAATTTCTTCAAAATCGGAATGAGCATATACATTAAGGGGCTGTTTTCGCCCTAGTAGATTAAAGGTAGATATTAATCCAAAAATTCCTAATACATGATCCCCGTGTAAATGCGAGATGAAAATATTATCAATGCGATTCATTTTCTGATGAAATCTTCGCAGTTGGATTTGTGTTCCCTCTGCGCAATCCACCAAAAATAACCGCTCATGCGAATTAATCACATGAGCGGTTGGAAATCTTTTTGATGTGGGTAATGCAGAACTACTGCCCAGAATAGTTACAGAGAATGTCACTTCTGGTGTTCGTTTTCAGCCTTCACGATAACTTGCATAGCCTCATCCCTCGAATAAGCGATGTTTAGCACTGTATCGAGTTGAGAAATCGTAATTAAACGTTCAACTGCATCGGTAAGGCCTGTTAACACAAAGGTTCCACCTGCATTTTTACACAATCTATTGGCAACTAAAATTGCACTTAACCCTGATGAGTCGCAATAGCGGCAGCTGCTGAGATCGAGTACAATATTACGCTCGCCGTTACCCGAAATGAGAACCAATTCGGATTTTAAGCTAGGTGCAATATTGGTATCAAGTTTTTCTTCCAGCACCTCTATCAGGGTGTGTTTCTCCAGCTTTTCAATTTTAAATTCCATTGCAATCAGGATTAATGGTTAAACAATGCAACTATTCGTTAGCCTTAGAATCGTCTTTCTTCTGATTTTCTTCGAGTTCAGATTTTAAAGCTGCTAGTTCAGATATATCCCCTAAGGTAGTCTTTTCTAAGTTAGCTTTCAACTTTTTTACAGCTTTTTGTGTTGTTGTACCCTTAGATTTTTTTTCACCTTTGTCTTCAACCTTCTTGTCATCCTCGAAAATCCTGCTATGCGAAAGGATAATACGTTTAGCTGCTTTGTTGAATTCAATTACTTTAAACTCTAATTTCTCATCAACTTTAGCTTGGCTACCATCCTCTTTTGTTAAATGTTTTGGAGTAACAAAACCTTCAACACCATATTGTAGGGCAACTACAGCTCCTTTATCGAAAATATCGGTAATTGTACCTTCGTGAACTGAATCAACAGTGAAGATAGTTTCGAATACATCCCAAGGATTCTCCTCAAGTTGCTTGTGACCAAGGCTTAAACGACGGTTCTCTTTATCGATTTCTAGAACAACAACTTCAATCTCAGCACCAACAGTTGTGAATTCTGCAGGATGTTTGATTTTCTTAGTCCAGCTTAGGTCAGAAATGTGGATTAACCCGTCAACACCCTCTTCAATCTCTACAAATACACCAAATGTGGTGAAGTTACGAACTTTAGCTGTGTGCTTTGAGTTAACAGGGTATCTCTCCTCAATTTTATCCCAAGGATCGTTTCTTAGTTGTTTCATACCGAGAGACATCTTACGCTCATCGCGATCGAGAGTTAAGATTTGAGCATCAACAGTATCACCAACTTTTAGGAATTCCTGAGCGCTACGTAAGTGCTGACTCCACGACATTTCAGAAACGTGAATTAAACCCTCAACACCAGTTGCAATCTCAACAAATGCGCCATAGTCTGCAATAACAACTACTTTACCTTTAACTACATCGCCAACCTTAAGATTTGTATCAAGTGAATCCCAAGGATGAGAAGTTAATTGTTTTAGACCAAGAGCGATACGCTTCTTAGAATCATCGAAATCAAGGATAACAACATTCAACTTCTGATCTAGCTGAACAACTTCCTCTGGATGATTTACGCGACCCCAAGATAGATCGGTAATGTGGATAAGACCATCTACGCCGCCCAAATCGATGAACACACCGTAGCTGGTAATATTCTTAACGGTTCCTTCAAGAACCTGTCCTTTTTCAAGTTTAGCAATGATATCTTTCTTCTGTTGCTCAAGTTCAGCCTCAATAAGAGCCTTGTGAGAAACAACAACGTTTTTGTACTCTTGGTTGATCTTAACAACCTTGAATTCCATTGTTTTGCCAACAAAGATATCGTAATCACGAATAGGCTTAACATCAATTTGAGAACCTGGTAAGAACGCCTCAATACCGAATACGTCTACAATCATACCACCCTTAGTCCTGCACTTAATGTAACCCTTAATAATTTCATCTTTCTCAAGAGCTGAATTAACGCGATCCCATGAACGAAGAGCGCGTGCTTTCTTGTGAGAAAGAACTAGTTGACCCTTTTTATCTTCAGGGTTTTCAACATAAACCTCAACTTTTTCGCCAATCTTTAATTCAGGATTGTAGCGGAATTCGTTGATACTAACAACACCCTCGGATTTGTATCCGATGTTGATGAAAACTTCACGCTTGGTCATACCAATAACTGTACCCTCAACAACCTCATTCTCACCAATAGTAGAAAGGGTTTGATTGTACATACTCTCTAACTCGTTGCGTTGATCTTTGGAATAGATTGCATCTTCGGCATACGATTCCCAGTCAAAATTTTCTAAACCTGCGTTTGCAGATTTTGCGTTTAGCGCCACTTCTTTAGCAGCATTTTCTTCTTGATTAATCATTAAATTACCTAATTGTTAATTAGTTAGACATTATTTGTAAATATAAAACAGAATGCAAAAATACATAACTTTATCATTTCTAGGAAATAATTAAAAGATTTTACTGTATTTGAGTCAGAAAAATATTTAAATAATACATAAACCAATATCTTCGGAACATAACTAGAATAGGATATTTTAAAATTTAACCTTACTTTTGGTTTTTAATACTGGTGATAAATATCACCCTATTTTCAACATTAATAGAGGAGTTAAATGAAAAGAATACTTGTAACAGGCGGTGCAGGATTTTTAGGCTCGCATCTTTGCGAACGATTGCTTTCCGAAGGAAATGAAGTTATTTGTTTAGATAACTTTTTTACAGGCTCAAAATCCAACGTTGTTCATCTTCTGAATAATCCATACTTTGAGCTGGTTCGCCACGATGTTACTGTTCCATACTACGCCGAAGTTGACGAAATTTACAACCTAGCATGCCCTGCCTCACCAATTCATTACCAGTATAACCCCATTAAAACCGTAAAAACATCGGTTATGGGAGCAATTAACATGCTGGGGTTGGCTAAACGAATAAAAGCAAAGGTCATGCAAGCATCCACCAGTGAGGTTTACGGCGATCCTTTAGTTCACCCTCAAACCGAGGTTTACTGGGGAAATGTTAACCCTATTGGTCCTCGCTCATGCTACGACGAAGGGAAGCGCTGTGCTGAAACTCTCTTTATGAATTACCACGAACAGAATAAGGTTAGAATCAAAATTGCACGAATATTCAACACTTATGGACCGCGCATGAGCCCTAACGATGGGCGAGTAGTTTCGAATTTTATTGTGCAGGCACTGAATAACAAGAATATTACCATTTTTGGAGATGGCAAACAAACCCGTAGTTTCCAGTATGTGGATGATTTAATTGAGGCCTTTATCCGTTTAATGAATACACCAGACAATTTTACTGGTCCTGTTAATCTTGGAAACCCATCAGAATTCACCATGCTGGAACTTGCCGAGAAGGTAATAAAGTTAACCGGTAGCAAATCTGAACTAATTTACCTTCCTTTACCTAAGGACGATCCAACTCAACGTCAACCCAATATTACTCTTGCCAAGCAACACCTTAGCAACTGGCAGCCAACCGTTAAACTCGACGATGGATTAATTCACACCATTGAGTATTTTCGAAAGTTATTAAAAAAGTAGTTTTTGCTATGAGAATAATCAAAACTGAATTTCCGGATCTCTTGATAATCGAACCAAAAGTTTTTGAGGATCAGCGAGGATACTTTTTTGAGAGCTACAACTCGATGAAATATCAAGAACTAGGAATCAATTTAAATTTTGTTCAGGACAATGAATCAAAATCATCTTATGGAGTAATAAGAGGGCTTCACTATCAACTCCAGCCATATGCACAAACCAAACTTGTAAGGGTTATTAGTGGAATAATACTGGACGTGGTGGTTGATATACGCCAAAACTCTCCAACTTATGGCAAACATTTTAGCATAGAACTCTCATCGGACAATAAAACTCAACTATTGGTACCTAAAGGATTTGCTCATGGTTTTTCTGTATTAAGCGAAACTGCAATAGTAATGTATAAATGTGATGAGTTTTACAATCCTGAAGCCGAAAGAGGAATCTGCTATAACGACTCAACACTAGGAATTAACTGGAAAATTGATTCAGAAAAAGCAATAGTATCATCCAAGGATAAGGTTCATCCTGAATTAGCAAATGCTGAAATAAATTTTATTTATGGCAACACCCACTAAGAATATTCTGGTTACTGGTTCAAACGGACAACTCGGTACTGAGATTAAAAATGAACAAAGTAATCTTCCCCTCTTTAATCTCATTTTTACCGATTTTCAAGAGTTGGACATAACCAATACCGAAAGTGTTGAAAACGTATTGAATGAACTCAGACCTGAATTCGTTATAAATTGTGCGGCCTACACCGCAGTAGATAAAGCAGAGCAAGAAGAAAGCAATGCGAACCTAATCAACTCTATTGCTCCAAAAATACTAGCAAATGCATGCAAAAAATATGGGGCTAAACTTATCCATGTTTCTACCGATTATGTTTTTGATGGCAAAGCCAACACTCCTTACAATGAGAATTCTGAGGTTAATCCCCAATCTGCATATGGCAGAACTAAATTGATTGGTGAACAAAACGTTCTTGAATCTGAAATTGGAATGGTTATTCGCACATCGTGGCTTTACTCCGCTTACGGTAATAACTTTGTGAAAACAATTCTAAAGCACGGGGCTGTGAAGCTAGAACTTGGTGTGGTTTTCGACCAAACAGGCACTCCAACATGGGCTCACGATTTAGCAAAAGCAATACTTCAAATAGTTAATGCAGGTACCAATAGTTTTAAACCTGAGATATTTCACTACTCCAACGAGGGCGTTTGTAGTTGGTACGACTTTGCTCACGAAATAGTATCGCTATCAAACTTAAGTTGTAAAATAAATCCTATCGAAACAAAGGATTACCCTACCCTTGCACTTCGACCTCAATACAGTGTTTTGAATAAACAAAAAATTCGTAACTTGTATAACGTTACAACACCTTATTGGCGTGAAAGTCTTATTGAATGCCTGAAACAATTGAGGTAATTTGAGAATTGAGGAATTGGAAGAACTTAATCAATTTAATTATTTCGTCAATCACTTAATAACCGAACAACTCAATAACATAACAACCTAAAAGTCATGGAAAAGCAAGAACTTGAAAAACAGGTTAGAGAAAAAGCGCAAAAATGGCTTAGTCCTGCTTTTGATAAGGAAACAAGGGAGCAGGTTCAGCACCTACTGGATAAGGATGTTAATAAACTAATAGAATCGTTCTACCGCGATTTGGAGTTTGGCACCGGTGGACTACGTGGAATTATGGGTGTTGGAACAAACCGAATGAATATTTATACCGTAGGTATTGCTACGCAAGGACTCTGTAACTATCTGCTTAAAAAATTTGCACATTTACCAGAAATTAGGGCTGCTGTTGCTTTCGATTCTCGCAATAACAGTATGAAATTTGCCGATATCGCATCAAAGATTTTTAGCGCAAATGGAATACGTGTTTACCTGTTTGACTCGCTACGCCCCACACCTGAACTCAGTTTTGCCATTAGAACCTACAAGTGCCATTGCGGTGTTGTAATCACTGCCTCACATAACCCAAAGGAATACAACGGATATAAGGTTTACTGGGAGGATGGAGGGCAAATTGTTCCCCCTCATGATAAAAATATTATCAACGAAGTACAGACTATAAAGGATATCTCTGAGGTTAAGTTCAATGGTAATTCCAATTTAATTCGGGTTATTGGCAACCAAACCGATGAGATTTACATTAACACGCTTTCCACATTATCGTTATCGCCCGAAATAATAAAAAAACATAAGGATATTGCTATTATCTATACACCAATTCACGGAACAGGTGTAGAATTGGTTCCCAAAACTTTGCACAAATTTGGTTTTACCAACATCATTAGCATTCCCGAACAAAATGTAATTGACGGAAACTTTCCTACCGTCATCTCTCCAAATCCAGAAGAGCCTGCTGCCTTAAAATTGGCGTTAGAAAAAGCTGATGAAATTGATGCCGATATAGTCATGGCAACCGACCCCGATGCAGATAGAGTAGGTATAGGAGTAAAAAATGACAAAGGAGACTTTGTGTTACTAAATGGAAATCAAGCGGCATCAATCCTAATTTACTACTTACTCCGCAAATGGAAAGAGAATAATAAGATAAAAGGGAAAGAGTACATTGTGAAAACAATTGTAACTACAGACCTACTGGCCGATATCGCCAAGAAGTTCAACGTTGAATGCTTCGAAGTTCTCACAGGATTTAAATATATCGCCGAAAAGATAAGGGAACTCGAAGGTGCAAAGACATTCATTGGAGGTGGAGAGGAGAGTTACGGCTACCTTTGCGGCGATTTTGTTCGCGATAAGGATGCTGTAATCAGCTGCGCAATGTTTGCCGAGATTACTGCTTGGGCTAAAGACCAAGGGAAAACACCTTACCAAATTTTAATGGATATTTACCAGGAATTTGGTCTATATAAGGAACACTTAGTATCGTTAACACTTAAAGGTAAAGATGGCGTTGAGCAGATTGCCCAAATGATGAGAAACTATCGATCCAATCCACCCAAAAGCATTGATGGGTCAACAGTAAAAATAATCCACGACTACCAAAAGCAGGAAACAATAGACATTGCTACCAGCAAGGTTTCGATGATTAATCAGCCTAAATCCGATGTTTTGCAATTCATTGCGGAGGATAATACCAAAGTATCCGTTCGTCCATCGGGCACAGAGCCTAAAATTAAGTTTTACTTCGGGGTAAAAAGTAACCTTAAGTCGGCATCAGAACTGGAAAATCAACTTAAAGATCTTGACGCTAAGATAACGAGAATCATAGAGGAACTCGGGATTAAGAAGTGAGCCATTGAAAAATCAAGAAAAATGAAATCGTACCGAAAAGAACTTTGGTTTAAAACCAACAAGCGTCGAGAACTGATTAATATAACCCAAGATGTGGATAAATGCATTGCTGAGAGCGGTATTGAAGAAGGCCTTGTGCTTGTAAATGCGATGCATATTACATCTAGTGTGTTTATCAACGATGATGAAAGTGGTTTACACCACGACTTTGAGGTCTGGCTTGAGAAACTCGCCCCCGAAAAACCTTACTCTCAGTATAAGCATAATGGATTTGAGGATAATGCCGATGCACATCTAAAACGTACCATAATGGGGCGCGAAGTGGTTGTTGCTATCACCCAAGGGAAACTCGACTTTGGACCTTGGGAACAAATATTCTACGGAGAGTTTGATGGTATGCGACAAAAACGAGTTTTAGTTAAGATTATTGGAGAATAATACAAGAACGATAAACGCTGGAAAATCCAGCGTTTATCGTTATATTTCTAAACTAATTTCCATTCCACCCTACAATTCTTGCCAAAATCCACCACATTGCATATGCTTTTCGATTTGCAGTAATGTGTTGGGTATTGTGTTCGCCATAGGTTATGCTTCCATCGGTTGATTTATTAGAATACCAATACTCTCCTTCTGGATGAGAGCCCTCCCAAGCCTCGTAGAAATTACCGCCACACTTCGTTGATGCCCCATTGTCATCCGTATCATCCCAGTAATTATCACTCATATCGTGTGTATCTATACTGTAATAATCGAGGCATAGTTGATGATTTTGATTGCAAAAGTTGGTTATCAAATCGGCTTGATTTTTTGGCAATCCCTCGCCAATATTATTTCCCTCAGCGTGGCCAGTCATGAATACAAAGTAAACTGGGTTAACCCGTTTTCCAGCCCCGGTTCCAATCTTTGATCCATTCTTACCGTACTCATTTATCAATGTTTGCATTCCAACAAGGTAGTTATCCGATACATTATGTCCGTTAATACTGCACCACGACCACATTATCACATTGATTTGTGCATTATCTGGATCATCCAAAAAATTACGAGTTGCTTGAATAAACGCAGTTTCATTCCGGCTAAGGTCTGATGCATCAACTCCAGACTCAGCATAACTGCCCAAAGCATAATCATAAAAATCTAATTTATTGGCTGTTGGATTATAATTAGTTACCCCAAATAGTTCAGAATCGCCAGATTTATAATCCTGCAATCCAAACAATCCGTAAGTAACGTGGGTACCATGCGATGTATGCTGGTAGGCTACATGAAGTAAATTACGGGCAGAATCGATATACTGCTGGGGAATTGAACGCAAAACACCCTCCTTAGCCGCTGCATAATCGGCAATGTATGGTCCAGCAACTATTGAGCCATCTAGGGTTACATCGTAATTCACTGAGTTTTCATCATCTTTATTGCATTGGATCAATAATAATCCAAGCAATACCACGACTAGTAGGTTTAACTTCTTCATTGGTTGAAAGTTATTTTAGTGAAACATATAAATCGCAGTTGGTTCTTTTCCTTAGTATTCTCCGAAGCTCTCTTCGGGTTGGATCTAGATAGTATTCTGATGGTTCATTTTTTATAGTATCCATTGGCCCAGCAACTCGTTTAATATTTTTAATATTCTTTTCCTGCTCGGCATCAAGGAGATCGTCAAAACTTAAATTACCATTTTTTATTTGCAGAACCTTAACCAGCCACAATCCCTCGGGAGTTTTGGTATTAAGGAAACAATATCCCCTATACTTTCGCACCAATTGAGAGTCGGATACCTCAAACATTCGGTTCTCGGCAATGGCATCGAATCTTACTGAATCGCCTATAAAGTTAACGTTAATATTAACCCCATTACTTAACCAGTTTCCCCGTTTTTCGGAAATGTATATCTGCGTATCCCTTTTTATAGTGATATTTAAATCTTTTTCGATTGCCGCAATACTATCTTTATGAACTATCTCCTTTGAAATCCATTTTGCGGTAACACTTAAACTATCAATCTCAATATATGAACTATCTGATGTGTCGAGATACCTTCCATGGTATTCACAGGGTATAGATAATAGGTTTTTACCACCTTTGGGTTGGGGCTGCATAAACTTAACCTGTGGCCCACAGGTTGTTAGAACAACCAAACAAGATAGAATGCCCAATAGTCTTTTCATGCCAACATCATGCGCTTTAAATAGGTTTCGTTTTATCCTTTAGCCAGTTATGATGCTCTGCATCGAGGTGTGGCGATAATTTTTCATAAACCATACGATGATAGTTATTCAACCACTCCTTCTCATCGAGCCAAAGCATATTAACATCCACTGTGTTTGTATAAATTGGACAAAGCGTGAGCGTATCGAACTTAAGGAATCTACCATACCCATTAGTTTCATCATCGGTACATACTATCAAATTTTCAATTCTAATTCCATGCAAGCCAGATCTATACAAACCTGGCTCATTGGAAATTAGCATTCCATTCTCAATGGGTAAATGGTTATCGGGACGAATCTGCTGAGGGCCTTCATGAACATTAAGGAAATAGCCAACCCCATGACCTGTTCCATGTCCATAATTTAGGTTGTTGTTCCAAAGCGCCATTCGGGCTAATGTGTCCAACTGCGATCCGCGTGTTCCCGCGGGGAACTTTGCCAAAGCCAACCGAATCATTCCTTTTAGAACCAATGTATAATCGATCATCTCCTCCTTCGATGGGGTCCCCATGTGAACAGTTCGAGTAATATCGGTTGTTCCATTGAGGTATTGCCCACCAGAATCGACTAGTAAGAAGCCATCCTTCTCAACTCTATAGTTAGTTTCTGGAGATGCGCTGTAGTGCACAATTGCACCGTGATCCTTATATCCTACAATGGAATTAAAACTTTCAGAAATAAAATGCTGACGTTTACTACGGAACTCAAACAGTTTATCACCGATGGAAAGCTCTGTCATTTCGATCTTTCCTACATTTTTCTCCAACCAGTACAAAAACTCAACCATGGCAACGCCATCCTGTACCATCGCTAACTTAATGCCTTCAATCTCGCTGGGATATTTTCGCGATTTTATTTCTGTGGCTAAACCTAACGATTCAATAATTTTAGCCTTTTCGGGGATTTGGGCATAAAGCGAAAAGTTTGTTTTCGCGGGATCGATAATAATTGAATCCTTCTTGCCCAGCTTAGATAGAAACTTAAATATCTTTGAATAATCTTTTATGGTAACACCCTCACCTTCCAGCCATCCTTCAATGTTACTATCAATCTTATCCTTATCGATAAACAAAATTGCAGAATCATCATCAATATAGGCATAGCTGGTCACCACTGGATTGTATGAGATATCTGATCCACGAATATTGAATGTCCAACAAATCTCATCAAGCGCACACATCAAGTAGGCAGTGGCATCCCGCACCATCAATGCTTTGCGGATAGCGCCCAATTTTTCGGAAACAGATATTTTTGAAAACTCTAACTCGTGAGCAAATGCCTTATTTAAAGGTAAATTGGGACGATCCGTCCAGAGCTTTGATACCAAATCAAGACTAGGATTACAACCGAAACCCTTTTTCTTAAAACCTTCCATATAGGCTCTAGCGGAGCTAAGCGACAGAACAAGTCCATCGAAACCAATTGTGCTCCCTTTTTTCAAGTTCATAGAAAGCCACGCTGTAATATCTGGGGTTTCCGGAAGTCCAAGTTTGCACAGTTCAATACCCGAACCATCCAGCTGCTGCTCTGCCTGCAAAAAATAACGAGAATCTGTCCATAATGCAGCCTTTTCAGTTGTGACAACCAAGGTTCCAGCAGAGCCATTGAATCCTGAAGCCCATTCTCGCGCCTTCCAGTAATCAGGAATATACTCACTAATGTGAGGATCGCTATGAGGAATAAGATAGGCATTAATATCCTTTTTCTTCATCTGCTGACGCAACTGCTTAATTTTCTCGCTTGTTTCCATTTATATTGATTTAGTATTAACTACAAAAGTATAATCTTTCAAAAGAATATTACCAATGCACATTCCGTTTGTTCCTATTTTATTATTAAAAGCAGCCTAACTCAATAAAAAATGTTCCAAAATATCCGATAAAAGATTCGTATCAATTGGTTTAGTTATGTATCCATTACATCCCGCGGCCTCTGCCTTCAATCTATCCTCATCCGATGCATACGCGGTTTGTGCAACAATTGGAATTTTAGGGTTAATCTGTTTAATTTCCATGGTAGCCGCATAGCCATCCATTACGGGCATACGGATATCCATCAAAACCAAATCGATGGTTTGGTTAATTGAGTTAACCAAATCTACGGCCTCTTTTCCGTTTTTGGCAGAAAGGGTTGTGGCACCCCAAGTTTTAAGCAACTCATCAAGTATCATGCAGTTTGCCTCTTCATCGTCAACAATTAGGATAACCTTATTTTTAAAATCAACTTTTCGTTCCTCAAGCAGCAGCTCATCTTCAATAGACATTTTCGTCAATAACTTATTGAATGGTATGCGAATGTTAAAAGTTGTTCCCACCCCCACTTCAGACTCAACATTTATATCGCCATTCAAAAGCGTAACAATTTCTTTTGTGATCCTCAACCCTAGTCCAGTGCTGTCCTGAACTTTGAAAGTATCCATTTGCCTATATTTTTCGAAAATCAACTCTTGCATCTTCGGATCAATACCTATTCCAGTATCCTTAACGTAAAAATTAATGCTATCATTATCCAACGTGTAACCAAAATCGATAGTTCCGCGCTCTGTAAATTTTAAAGCGTTATCGATTAGATTTTCCAAGGCCTGTCCCAATCGCCCCTCGTCAGTAAATAGTTCTAATGAATCAGTTTCATCTGGAACAGACAATTGCATTTCTATGGTTTCTTTACCATACAGCAATAATTCATTCAGGTAGAATTGATAAATCTCCTTGAGAAGTCTATTAATATTTACATTCGAACGGACAATGGTTAACTCTCCTTTTTCTATTTTGTTAAAGTCTATAATATCATTAACAAGCCTAATTAAGGTTTTGCCCCTACTGTTAATAATATCAATATACTGCTTGCGAACATAGTCCTCCAAATCAGAATTAACTAGAAGCTGGCTAAAACCCAGAATGGCGTTTAGTGGAGTTCTTATTTCGTGGCTCACATGCGTTAGTAAATCCAATTTTCTGTCATTTAGCACCTTCAGCTCTTGAACCATTCCATTCAGCGCGGATTCCTTATGAACTTTATTGATGGCGAGAGAAGATAGTATGGCGAAATCGTGCAATAATTGAGCATCAAAGTATGAGTTCGATGACGAGTTGAACAACAAGATTCCACCAAAAAGTTCGTTTTCTGATGCCAACCCAACAAAGTATAATTCATCCACTTCAAAGTTGCGTTCTACAATTTTAGCTGCAGACATGGAGATGTATCCATCGGCGATTTCATGCAACGATTTGTCAAGTTTTGTCGGAGCTAAGTTTTTCATTCTCCCAATAACATCATCCTGAAGCTGAAACCTACGGCCTACAGGATTCCATCCCAGATCGGTCAAGAAAGACTCTCGCATTTTTTGCGATATACCAAATATTCCTTCAATACTAATAAAATTATCCTTAGAGTCAAATGAAAAAACTGTACATATATTTTTTGGAAAGAGCTTTTCAATCTGCTCTCCAATAACAAAGTAGATATTATCTTCGGTTAAATTCTTCAATAACTTTTCGCTAACACTTTGGTATGACCGAATGCGTCTATTCAGTTTTTCATTTTCAATCTCAATCGATCTCAAATGCGTGACATCCCGTCCTAATACAGTAAGTTCTTCAAGAAAATCAAAGCCCTGAATGACAGACCATGAAATAATTTTAGGACTCCCATCCTTTGTTAGAATGGGGCACTCAAAAGGTTTAGAGTTTCCACTCTTTAAGTATTCTATAAATCGTTTATAGGTTTCGGGAACGGAATAAAGTTTTTTTAAAGTTTGTTCATCGGCCAACTCCGAAAACTTATAGCCCAATGATTTTTCTGCAAATTTGTTGCAAAATGTTACGGAAGCGCTCGAACTAAAACCAATAAAGATAATTTGATGCAAACTTAACAGTGACGAATATTTCAACCTAGGATTTTCAACACCCTCGGCTTCAAGCATTGCAGTTTTATCGATAAAAACACCCTCAATTAATTCCTTGTTGATAGATGATTTTGTGGCAAAAACTTTACATACTCTAGCCTTACGTTCGAGGCCTATAAACGTAAAAAGAAACGAAAAACTATACTCCGTTCCTTTCACAAATTGTTGCCATCCTTGAGCAAGCTGATTCAACTCCCCCGAAGATGTAATGGGATTCAATTCATCAAGTAAATTAAAAGTTTTATCCGTTTTAAGTTCAAAAATATTCTGTTTAGGGTTATGCCACTGAAAAGTGCTGTCATCCGCATTAAAAACGAAAAAAGAAAAAGCAGGCCATTTCTTGTCCAAAACAACCGGTTGAACTGAATACTTATAGGAATCTATATCAAAAAATTTTCCAATAATAATGGCTACCTGTCCATCGGGGGTATATTCCGCCACAGCTACTTTAGCCCTAACCCAGCGCCAATAACCTTTGCGAAGCACTCTAAATTCTAAATCACCAGAAATTGTTTTTCCAGCCAACAACTTACTAAATGCCTTCTCTAATATTTTTTGATCCTCTTGATGAACAGCATTGAAAAAATCCTCACGCGCAATTCCTTGCTCATCAGACCTGATTCCCATTGCAGATAGAACCATTTTGCTGAAATGGAAATGATTCGATTGGCTATCCCAATACCAAAAACCTGCTTCTAAAAAGCGCTGAATGTGTTTAAAAAAATCGCGTGGATTGGGGGCTGTGTAAAAGAGATGATTTCCTTCGGATTTTGGCATATCAAAATTAATTTTTGAGAAATTCTAAACGTTTTAAATTTAAAATAAGATTGAAATTTAACAAATTTCAATCGATTTCGATATACCCCACCTCAATTTTTACAACAAATCAAAAAAATTATCAAACAATACCACCTATAATTCATTATATTACAAGCATAAAGAATTTTATTGAATAGCATCACCCCTTCAAATTGTTAAAAACTTTTCGAAAATTGTTAAGTAATAATTGGTATTACAACGGTTCGAGTTCAATAACATTTAATTCCTTTGCACTTGCAAACAGGAAATTTAAGTATAAAATGACTAAGCGCCCTGGATTCAATGCCGATAAATTAAAAAGAATACATAGGAAAGAGTTGCTTTTCAATACAAGCGAACTAGATGCAATTGAGTTGTACTGTAAAAGGTATAGAATCAGAAATAAATCAAAATTTCTGCGCGAAGCTATTATATCGAAAGTGCTCAATCGTTTTGAGCAAGACCATCCGCGGTTGTTCTAAACAATTTCCTCTGTAAGAGTTTTATTTTGCTCTATATATAGAACAAAGCCCTCAAGATTTAGCATATAATTGCCTCTTTGGCAGATTGCGCAATTATCAAAATTTCACCAGCGCTTTAACATTAATTCGTCGCGAGGTTAAGTAATTCGGAACCGCATATGTATCGGACTTACCTTCCTGATTCCCCACTGTTTGAACCCAAAGGTACGAGACGGTATTACTAAAGTTGAAAAGATTGAATACCTCTGCGCTAATCCATATGCTTTTAATTCCGTTTATTTTTTTAGGAATTATTGCTGATTTGATATTTTCATCGAGAAGAACTTTCGTAAAGCCTATATCAACTCGTCTATAGGCAGGCATTCTAAAATTAACATCATATCTATCCGATGTAGCCAATCCAAACGGCAAACCACTACCATAAAAACCATAAAGATGAACCCTAAAGCTAGGATTTCCTGGCAAATAATCCTGAAAAAACAGATTGAATGCAAAACGTTGATCGGTAGGGCGAGGATAATAGCCAGGATGATGGATATTTCCATCGGAATCCACATAACTATCGCTCTTTAAATCCTCCATGGTTTTAAGTAACGAAATTCCAACCCATGATTCAGCACCTGTTACCAGCTCACCGTTAACCTTTATATCAATTCCTTTGGCGTATCCTTTAGCCAAATTATCGCCCAGGTACTTTACCCGAACATTGTCCAATTTATAGGGAATAAGGTTCGATAACTGCTTATAGTACAGCTCAGCCGACACCCTGAATGGCCTGTTCCAGGCGTTGAAATAGTACTCCCCGCCCAGCAAAAACTGTACAGATTTCTGCGATTTTATATCATAGTTCAAAGCACCTGTAGGCAAGCGCATCTCCTTATAAAATGGGGGTTGATAGTAAACTCCAGTAGAAAAATGGAATTCCAAATTCTTCATGTTTAAGGGAACCATCGATATATTTGCCCTTGGACTAAATAATGATTCATTATTAAAATCCCAATACAGGAAACGGCCTCCCATAGTTGCCTGGATCTTAAATAGCCCTATGTTTTTAGTTAAATCGGTCTGTACAAATGCTGATGCTCGAATTGCATCAATTGTATTATCGGATCTCAACGAATACTTCAATCCTACATTTTCGCCATCGTAAGGCAACGAGTATCCCGAAGAATCTATTAATTCCCATTCGGCAAGCTGATCATCTAAGTATTCCTTTTGAACCTGGAGTCCCCACTTTAACCTCGATTTGCCAAATTGATATTGCCCAATATGCCCAATGGAGTTAACATAAACATCCAAATAATTCCGGGCATGATTTAAAAATCCACCAATCCCTACATTAATTAAACTATCACCATAGGTTGAAGATCCTAAAGAATTATCGAGTTCATTTAAATAATACTGACCAAGTAAATCGTATGTCTCTTTCTCAGAATTCAAGTAGTTGGCAGAATATAGTTTCAACGATAAATCCTTTGTAGGTTCGTACTCAAAAGTAATAGCCCCCATTGCAGTTTGGAATTTATCAACCTCTTGCCCTTCGTAGTATACTTTCAGCTGCAGGGTATTGCTGAACATTCCAAAACGTGTTTCGCGAACATCGGGTGCAAACAGGTAGCTATTCCCCGAATAGTTTCCCAAAAGGCTAACCGACAACTTGGAGCTAATTTGATAGTTGAATAATCCTTGCCAATCAATAAATGTTGGTGTATAATCGCCTTTAACATCCAATGAACCAAGCATGTATTTTGACGTTTTATACCTAAGGCCTGTTATATAAGTAAACTTTGAGTTCCCCAGCACACCTTCGGTGGTAATTCCAGCACCTAAAAGGCTTCCAGTAACAGTTGTTTCGAACGAAGTTGGCTTGCGGTAATGCACGTTTAGCACCGACGACATCTTATCGCCAAATTCAGCATTGAAAGCTCCTGCCGAAAACTCCACAGAGGCAACCATATCGGGATTAATAAAACTCAACCCTTCCTGCTGCCCCGACCGAATCAGGAAAGGACGAAAAATTTCGATATCATTTACATAGACCAAATTCTCATCGAAATTACCGCCCCGAACAGTGTACTGCGAACTTAACTCATTAGAAGACGACACTCCAGGAATAGACTTGAGCAACGACTCAAAGTTTCCGGAGATATTCGGCATAAAAGTAATTTCCTTAGCATTCAACCTATCAATATTACCCTGCCTGCGCTGAATTGCCGAGATAAAAACGCCATCAATATTTTTAGTTTCAGGTATAAGCCTAAAGTTCATCTCAGCAATATTCTCCTTAGCATTCTTGTCAATTGTGTACCACTCGGTTTGATACCCTAAATACGAGACTTTCAGAATTGTATGCTGCTTTAAAGTGATATTCAACTTAAATCTACCATTCTCGTCGGTAGAGGTTCCAATATCGGATCCCTCAACAACAACATTTGCCCCAATAATAGGCTGATTAAACGTATCGGTAACAACTCCAACCAGTAATTGAGATTGAGAATACGAAAAAATTGGTGTAATTACCAGAATGCTAATAATAAGAACTCTTAGTAATTTAATTAAATTCGAGTATGGTGACTTGTATAATAAGTTCTGCATTAAATATTTTCTTAAAAAACCTCCAAATGTAGCAAGTTGAATTTTATGAATCCAAAGAAAAACTGATTTAATGAAAAAAAATTGTGCTGCATCAATAAAAATGCTTTTAATTTGAGCAGAGATATTGTAAATTGCTTATAGAACACAAAAGACTGAGGTACAAAATGAAGCGAATACTTGTAATATCAAAGCATAACGCATGCCGTTCGCAAATGGCAGAGGGATGGCTTAGCTACTACGGGAAAGGAGTAGCCGAAGTGGCTAGCGCAGGCTTTAATCCCGATAAACTGGATATGAAAGCAGCCAACGCCATGATGGATGCTGTGATTGATATTACAAAGTATAAGTCGAAAGGGTTAAATGAATTCGTTGAGAAAGACTTCGATTTTATTATTTGCCTCGACCATGAACTAGAATCTATTCTTCCTGAGTTTAAAGGCAAACCATCGATAGTTAAACTCAACTACCCAAATTTGTACGAAATGAATTTACCGGAAAAAGAAGAAAAGCAGATCTACAATAGTCTTCGCGATGATTTGGAGAATATGTCTTTCGACTTTATTCACGAGTTTATTAAACCATTGTATTAGTTGTTCGTTGTTTGTTGATAGTTGATTGTAAAAGTGAGAGGTGACAAGTTGAATATCAACATACATTATTCTTAATCTGAGATCTTGTGTCTATAATCTAGCATCTAAAAAATGACTTCACAAATAGAATTTTCGCTTCCACCCTATACTGCCGGATTTCATCTGGTAACCAATGAAATTGTTAAGCGTTTGCCCCAATTACCCAACGCTGGAATTGTAAACATATTTATAAAGCACACATCGGCAGGGCTAACAATTAACGAGAATGCCGATTATACGGTTAGAACCGATTTTCATAAGTTCATATCAAATCTAATCCCGTTCTCATCGTACTTTGAGCATACGCTAGAGGGCGATGACGATATAACTGCGCACATCAAATCATCAATCATTGGGCAATCCGTAACTATTCCCATAACAAACGGACGACTCAACCTTGGCACCTGGCAGGGAATATACCTGTGTGAATTCCGCAATAACGGCGGTAGCCGTAAAATTGTGGTGAGTATTGTGGAGTAAGAAGAAGGTTCAAAGAAGTTAGAGGAAGTTAGAGGAATTGACTGCAAATTTCCTTTAACTTCTGCTAACTTCATAACATTCCTAATATTCATCATTTTAATCAATCGAACTCCGATTATTAAAAAATTAAAACCGTTTTCACAAAATCAGTTCAGTATTCATAAAAATATTCCTACTTTTGCTTTCAGTTATCATCCGATTTTGGACTTTTAAATTACAAATTGAAATCAGCATGAATACTTTATTCATTTTCTATTTGCATAATGTTGCCCAAAACGTTGGTTACATGAAACGCTTTGGTGGACTGTAATTCAGTCCCGATATCAATTTTTATCTGCGATATCGGTCAAATTCATAGATCAAACAAAACCAAAGTTCTTTTAGCAAATCCGTAAAAATTAAAATTATCGATATGAGTAAATTACTTATGCTTGGCGATGAAGCCATAGCTCAAGGTGCAATTGATGCAGGTTTATCGGGAGTTTACGCATACCCCGGAACTCCATCAACCGAAATTATGGAATTCATTCAGGGCTCAAAGCAGGCCGCTGAGCTAAATATTCACCGGCAATGGTCGGCCAATGAGAAAACAGCAATGGAGTCGGCCATTGGTATGTCATACGCTGGTAAGCGTGCAATGGTGTGCTTCAAGCACGTTGGATTAAACGTTGCTGCCGATGCATTTATGAACGCAGCAGTAACAGGTGTTAACGGTGGTTTAATCGTAGTTTCGGCCGATGACCCCTCAATGCACTCATCGCAAAACGAGCAGGACTCTCGTTTCTACGCTAAATTTGCTATGATTCCAATTTTGGAACCCGCAAACCAGCAGGAGGCTTACGATATGGCGTACTCCGGCTTTGAACTTTCTGAAAAATTGAACGTTCCCGTAATGCTTCGTATCACTACCCGTTTGGCTCACTCTCGTGCCGATGTTCTTCGTAAAGAGATTAAGAAACAGAATGATATAAAGTTACCATCCGATCCACGCCAATTTGTACTTCTACCTGCAATTGCACGTAAGAACTACAAAAACCTGTTGCTAAACCAACCTGCAATGGAGATGGAGTCTGAAAAATCTGCTTTCAACTCATACATACAAGGCACAAACACCGATATGGGTATTATTGCAACCGGTATTGCATACAACTACCTGATGGAGAACTATCCCGACAGAAATTGCCCATACCCAATTGTAAAGGTTAACCAATACCCATTGCCTAAGAAACAGATTGCAGAGCTGTACAACACCTGCAAATCCATAATGGTGCTCGAGGAGGGTTACCCAATTGTGGAGGAGATGATTAAAGGTTTCCTAAACGTTGGCAAGCCTATCCACGGTCGGTTGGATGGCACGCTACCACGCGATGGCGAGCTAAACCCCAACATCGTTGCCAAGGGCTTAGGGATGACTGTTACCGAGGGACAAGCCGTTCCTTCGATAGTAAAACAACGCCCCCCATCACTCTGCCAGGGTTGCGGCCACCGCGATGTTTACGAGGATTTGAACGAGGCATTAAAAGAATACGGTACAGGCAGAGTATTTGCCGATATTGGATGCTACACTCTAGGAGCGCTACCTCCATTCAACGCTATCAACTCGTGCGTTGATATGGGCGCATCAATCACAATGGCTAAGGGTGCTGCCGATGCTGGTCTTGTTCCTGCCGTTGCAGTTATTGGCGACTCAACCTTTACCCATAGCGGAATGACTGGCCTGCTTGATGCTGTAAACGAGAATGCCCCTATCACCGTTATTATTTCCGATAACTCCACAACTGGTATGACCGGTGGCCAAGACTCATCGGCTCACGGCAGAATAGTTGAAATCTGTAAAGGACTGGGTGTTCACCCCGACCATATTAGAGTGATGACTCCTTTGAAGAAAAATCACGAGGAAAACGTTAGAATTATGAAGGAAGAATTGGCATACCAAGGTGTTTCCGTATTAATTCCACAACGCGAGTGTATTCAGACCTTTGCCCGCAGGAAAAAGTCTGAGAAAAAGGAATCGAACGATTAATCTAAAAACTGAACAACAATGAAAAACGATATTATACTGGCAGGCGTTGGCGGACAAGGAATCCTTTCAATTGCTGCCGCAATTGGCTTAGCCGCTGTAAACAACAATCTTTACATTAAACAAGCCGAGGTTCACGGCATGAGCCAGCGCGGTGGTGATGTTCAGTCGCACCTCCGCATTTCCGATGCCCCCATTGCCTCGGACCTAATCCCCGCAGGCAAGGCCGATTTAATTATCTCGGTTGAGCCCATGGAGGCTTTGCGCTACCTCCCCATGCTATCGAAGGATGGCTGGATAGTTACCAACACCGTTCCCTTCATCAACATCACCGATTACCCACAACCCGAGGAGGTGCTTGCCCAGGTTAACGCGGTGAAGAATCACATCGCCATTGATGCCGAGGCTATTGCCAAGGAGGCCGGATCGGCCAGGGCAATGAATATTGTTATGCTGGGTGCAGCATCGCTTTTCCTTGATATCCCTTTCGGTAAGATTGAAGAGGGTATCCGCCAGCTTTTTGGCAAAAAAGGAAACGATGTGGTTGAGCTCAACCTAAAGGCGCTAAGAGCAGGCCGCGAGTTTAGCGAGAAAAATAGATAGTCCCAATAAGCTTCAAAAAAAGGTGAAGCCCCGCTGGAGTTCTGGCGGGGTTTTTTGGTATTGCATCACCCTCCGCCCCCCCTGTCAGGGTTTAAAACCCTGACAGGGTCGCCATAGTAAAAATAATGACCCACCTGCTTTAATATTTTGAGTAACGGATAAATTTAAGGGAATCATTATAGTATATGTGAAAAATAATGGATATATATGTATATACTATTTAAAATGAGACAGACTAAAATGAAGAGTAAGCGAAACAAATATATGATTCGGAAATTATGGATTAGCCTTTTGATATTATCGTACATACTTTTTTCTTATTACTTTTTTAATGGTTGGTGGATTTCATCGCTTGGAAGTGCTCTGATAATATTTTTCAGCTATTTGATTTGGAAAAATGATTTTCTGAAAGTCATTGGATTAACCATTGATTTAAAAATTGCGATCAAAACTTTATTTCTTGCAGGAGTAATTACAATATGCTCACTTGGGGTAATGAGGTATATTGCTAATAAGCAACATATAATGATACAAATTGCCGATTGGAGAGATTACTACCACGATATATTCTACATTCTTAACGAAGAAATTGTATTAGGGGCAATCATTCTTTATTATCTTGTCAATAAACAGAGAATTAAACCAATCATTGCTTCTGTAGAATTAGCAATTGCGTTTTCTTTAATACACTTTGTTTTCTACAAATGGATATTCAACGACAAAGGCATTATTGAAATTACAACTTTAATAACACTATTTCTCGCCGGTTTTATTAGAAATAACTTGATACTTCATTCGGGGCACATTGGTTACTCATGGGCACTTCATTTTGGATGGATAGTTATTATGTTTGGTAGTTTTCATATATACTCAGACTCCAAGAATCCATTGTCTGAACCCGAAAAATTTAATGCCTATTTAGGTTCAACCGAAATGTTAGTATTGTCTTTAGCTTTAGCTATATGCAGTTTGATATATATGAAAAGAACAAAAACTACAGTTACAAACTCGAAATAGATTTCAGGTAAACTGGATTACCCTGCTCAACTTAGACCGTAAACTGAGACATTTTTATTATCACAGGCTTAGCCCGATTACAATCATGTATTGACTTCTTCGAATTATCATTTCCTGATCTCCGCTACGCTCCGTCAGGAATGTCATCAGCCCTTCTTACATTCCTGCAAAAGCAGGAATCCAAAATTCTCCACCACCATACAATTATATCATAGCTATCGCGCGTCTCCTGACGCGTGATACTTACAATCCTCATCTGTTGCGATGCAACGAATGGATACTCCTTTACAGAATCTTCATTCCGTGCATCGCCTTTTTATGCTACGCTTTTATACCCCGGGTTAAAACCCGGGGCTATTCATATTGAATCACGATGGATATTGCATTAGAACCTTCCGGCTATGAACAAAACTGCAAAACCTTGCCGATGAGTTTCATTTTTCGGATTTGGCCTATATGTCGAACTACTTTAAATCGCACACCGGAATGTCGCCGAGCGAGTTCCGAAATGGGTAATTCAAAAATCTCCATTTTCACCAGCCACAAAAAAAACGGCTCAGATATACTCTGAGCCGACCCTGGTAGCGCATAGCAGAATCGAACTGCTATTTTCGGAATGAGAATCCGACTTCCTAACCGTTAGAAGAATGCGCCATTAAAATTCGCTGCAAATATAGAGTTTTATTGGATATTATATCAACAAGTGTATTTTTTTTAACATTTTTTCAGAACTATACCGATGCTACCGCTTGCTTTAAGCGGGCAATAGTCTCATCCCTCCCAATTATGACGCAAACATCGGCAGCGTTGGGGCCATTCGATATTCCCAGAATACATAGCCTTAGCGCATTCATAACCGCTCCCATACCGTAGCCCTTAGCGTTGATAAACGCCGCCAGATGCTCGTCTACCACACGAGCATCGAATTGCGGAATGCTCTCGAACAGAGAGATCAGCTCATCCATTACAGCAGGAGTTTCGGCCTTCCAAAACTTCTTCACCGAGGCCTCATCGTACACCGTGGGGCGCTCAAAAAAGAATGCGGACTTATCCCAGATCTCGTGCACAAAGTTCACCCGGGCTTTCATAAGCTTAACTATCAACTCAACCTTTGCTGGGCTGGCACAAATACCCTTTTCGGCAAGTAGCTGCATGTAAATACTGGTCACCTCGGCATCGCTTTTTGCAAGGAGGTACTGATGGTTGAACCATTTAGCCTTTTCGGGATCGAACCGAGCGCCCGATTTGTTCACCCGCTCCAGCGAGAATTGTTGGATTAAATCGTCCATGCTGAAAATTTCCTGCTCGGTGCCGGGATTCCATCCAAGCAGCGCCAAAAGATTCACAAAAGCCTCGGGGAAATAGCCATCCTCTCTGTAGCCGCGCGAAGTCTCTCCCTCGGGCGAAGTCCAACGGAGTGGAAATACAGGGAATCCCATTTTATCACCATCGCGCTTGCTAAGTTTTCCATTACCTGTTGGTTTCAACAGTAATGGAAGATGGGCAAATTGTGGCATTCTATCAGTCCATCCTAACGCACGGTAAAGCAGCACATGCAAAGGAAGCGATGGCAACCACTCCTCGCCCCGGATTACATGCGATATTTCCATCAGGTAATCGTCGGTAACGTTGGCCAAATGATAGGTAGGAAGCATATCGGCACTTTTGAATAGCACCTTATCGTCGAGTGTAGCGGTGTTAACCACCACTTCGCCACGAATTAAATCGTGCATCAGCAACTCCTCGTTCTCGGGCATCCTGAAACGAATAACCCACTGGTCGCCTCTATCTACTCTGGCCCTAACCTCATCCAAGGGCAAAACCAACGAGGTTTGCATGCTATTGCGGATAGCATGATTGTATATAAAGGTTTGCCCCTTTAGCTCGGCAGCTTTGCGGTGCTCGTCGAGCGATTCGGGGGTATCGAATGCATAGTAGGCATAGCCCGCATCAACCAGTTGATCAGCATACTGGCGGTATATGGCACGGCGCTCGCTCTGGCGATAGGGCGCATGCTTTCCGCCCTCAACAACACCCTCGTCCACTTTAATTCCACACCAACGCAGAGCTTCGTTAATATATTCCTCGGCACCCGGCACAAAGCGTTGCGAATCGGTATCCTCAATCCTCAATAAAAAATCGCCACCATGCTGCTTCGCGAAAAAGTAATTAAACAACGCGGTGCGTACACCGCCAATATGTAGTGGGCCAGTTGGGCTGGGAGCAAATCGAACTCGTACTCTGCGGGTTTCCATAGTTTTAAAATTTTCGGGGAACAAAAATAGAAAAATTATATTGCAACTACGAGCATGGAAACAAGGATTATTATAAGAAACGGAAGCATTGCATGTATCACTTCGCCTCGCTATGCGGTTTAAAACCTGGGGTACAAACAAAAATCCCTGACAGGGCAAGATAATAAAGAGCCTTCCCCACTTCGGATACAGGCTATCCTATCATTTTAACACAATAGCCTATCGATTTGATGCGATAGCCCATCAATCAAGTACCCCATCGTGTCAAAACGATACGAGGGGGTACTTCGAAAGAGGGAGGGGGTACTTCGGAAGTACCCCCTCCCACCTCCGGAGTGGATGCATCCTCAAAAAAGATAGATGAATCCGGTTTTGAAGTACCCCTATCCTCAAAATGGATGGATGCATCCGGTTTTGAAGTACCCCCATCCTCAAAATGGATAGATTGATCTTCATTTTTTGAGGATGAATCCTATTTTGGAGTACCCCCTCCCACTTAAATTGAGGATGCATCTTCAAATTTTGAGGATCGATCCTGTTTTGAAGTGGGGAGGGGTACTTCGGAAGTACCCCTCCCCACTTCCGAAGTACCCCCCCTGCTACCCCATTATGATCTTCTCCAACCAAACCAAATCAAACCTTCCAGCATCCGAAGGCTCTGGAAACGTTAATACAGATCCGGGTAAGGCAAGCAAAATTATGATCCAGATGTTTTGTTATTGCATGATAATGAATAAATTTGAGGGAGATGAATAGTATAGGGATATACTGTACAACTTATAAATACAATAGTTAGCGGAAAGGCTAAGAAAAACGCTACTAACAATTTATCTCATTGATTTTTGTATCTTTGCAAAATGACATACAGAACAGAAAATATACAGTTGGATTTATTTCCAGAAGAGGAAGTTACAGGACAGGATTATACTGCGACTTTTGCTGATAACATGACGCTCCCAGTTCATAAGTGGTATAGGTATACTGCTGGGTTTTCAGCAGTATGGGTAAATGAACTAATTAAAAAAGAAAAGCTTAACGGACGAAACAAAATCATTGACCCATTTGCCGGTTCGGGAACTGTATTGCTTGAATGTGAATTTGAAAATGTTGATGGAATTGGAATTGAAGCGCATCCTTATATTTATCGAATTGCAAAAGCCAAATTAAACTGGAATTATCCTGCAGATAAGTTTAAAAATAGAGCATTATTAATATTAGCAAAAGCTAAAACTATAACAATAAATAAAACTGACTTTCCAAAGCTAATTTCAAGTTGTTATCCAATTGAGATTGCTCAAAAATTAGAATCATTAAAACAGGCATGGATAAATGAGGAACAAGAGGATGATATAAGAGATTTTAACTGGTTCATTATTACTTCAATTTTACGTATTTCTTCACCTGTAGGTACTGCTCAATGGCAATATATTCAGCCCAATAAGACAAAATCTAAGGTAGTTGACCCATTTGTGGCATTCGAACAAAAAGTCAATGATATGTATACTGATATGAAACGGTTGCAAAACCGTTTCCCTAAAAGTACCAAATCTGTTGTTTTCAATGAGGATGCACGAAATATTCAATCAATTCCTGATAAATGGGGAGATTTGGTAATTACTTCGCCTCCTTATGCTAATAATTATGATTATGCAGATGCAACTCGCTTAGAAATGATATTTTGGGGAGATATTTCAGGGTGGGGAGATTTACAAGACAATGTAAGAAAGCACTTGGTAAGAGCTTGTACTCAGCATGTTTCCAAGTTGAACGGCGAAATAAATGATATTCTTTCAAATAAACGATTAGACCCTATTAAAACCGAGTTATTTGAGGTATTTGAAACTTTAAAGGCAGAAAGACTAAAGCATGGTGGAAAAAAAAATTATCATTTGATGATTGCTGCCTATTTTAATGATCTTGCTAATGTGTTTTATTCACTACGTAAAGTTACAAATGACAATTGCTTGATGTGTTTTGTAATTGGTGATTCTGCACCATACGGGATTTATGTTCCTGTTGATAAATGGTTAGGAGAATTAGCAGTTTCGGCAGGATTTAAGAGCTATTCTTTTGAGAAATTACGAGATAGAAATATTAAATGGAAAAATAGAAAGCACACGGTGCCTTTAAAAGAAGGCAGATTGTGGATTAATGGATAAAAAATGGCAGAATCATACTCTCATAAATTTGGACAAATTATTGGCGATTTATTAGAAATCGCTATTCAGTCTCATCTTGAAAAATTTGCCAAAAAGAATAAATTATTTCTTGATAAAAAAGGCGATAGAGAAGCGAGACCTGGTAAAAAAGTTACTTGGATTGATAATAAAGGAAATAAGCATGACCTTGATTTTGTTATCGAAAGAGGAGGAACAGAAAAGAAAATTGGAATACCAATTGCTTTTATTGAATCAGCGTGGAGACGATATACAAAGCATTCAAGAAACAAAGCACAGGAAATACAAAGTGCAATAATTCCTTTAATTGAAAAGTACAAAAATTCTTCACCCTTTATTGGAGTTGTTTTGGCTGGTGTTTTTACTGAAGGGGCATTAAATCAGCTAAAATCATTAGGTTTCGGTGTTTTATACTTTCCATATGATACAGTGGTAAAAGCATTTCAAAAATATGGTATTGATGCATCATTCGATGAAAAAACCACAGAAATAGATTTTAAGGCAAAAATTAGAAAATGGGAGGCTCTTGAAGACAAAGGATCTGTTGCAAAAGAACTGTTAAAACTTAATAAAGTTCATGTTGATGAGTTTTTTAATTCGTTGACTAACTCTGTTTCTCGTTATATTGAAAAGATTCTAATTTTGCCACTCCATGGTCAAGAGTCAACCAAAGATACAATTATTGAAGCGATTGATTTTCTTAAAAGTGACTCAGAATGCAATGTTAAGGCTCCTTTGGTTAGATATGAAATTATAATAAAGTACAATACTGGGGATAAAATTGAAGCATCATTTAAGGATAAAAAAGATGCTATAAAATTCTTAGAAACTTATAAATTGAATTAAAAAAAACAACAGGTAACACCGCTATCGCGCGTCTCCTGATGCGTGATAATTACAATCAGCATCCATTGCGATGCAACTAATCTGTAACCAGACCTAGAATGGACAAACTGTGCATCGCTATTTTTTATTCCCATTTTTCCCCGGGTTGAAACCCGGGGCTATTCATTTTAAATCACCGCTATCGCGCGTCTCCTGACGCGTGATACTTACAATACTCATCCCTTACGATACAACTATAGGGTTTTGAACCCGACGTTAAACCCGGTACCGAAAATTTCAGAAAATTCATCAACGATGAGTTAATTCCTCATATCAATAATACCTACAGAACAACCAATGAAAAGATACTATGCGGACAATCGTTGAGTGGTGTTTTTACACTGTACTATTTACTTTCAAGTCCCAATTCGTTTGATTCGTAATATGCAGCGGTGCATTTCTCGATTGCGAAGAGTATTTCGACAACTTAACCGCTAATTTTCTAAAAACAAAGGAGAATAAAACAATAAAGATATTTTTAACCCACGGGCTAAAAGACCCTCTAGATCCTGATGGAACTAATAAAAAACAACTGACAGATTTTAGCCAAAAGATTGCATCAAAAGAGAATGTTGTTTGCAATCTGAAAGTTTACGAAGATGAAGGACATGTTCCTTTCCAAAGTTTATATCAAGGGTTAAGGTTTATATATTCATCAAATAATTAATAAAACCTTACAACATCCAAAGAACTTGTACGCTTTATTAAAAATCCTAACTAAATATAGTAATGTGCACTGGCTTTACTATATTTTCACAAATTCCCTAAAATTATTTCTGTCAATTACGTGTCCTTGAGCATTATATGTCTCCATAAAGTTTTGAGGGAATTTTGTTTTTTTATTGTTCCATTTAAATTCAAACCCTACAATTTGCCCATCTTTCTCTTCTACATAATCTATTTCCTGTTGTTGTTTTGTTCGCCAAAAATACATTTTGGCGAAAGTGTCTTTATAAATGTTTTGCTTCCTTCTTTCCGATACCAAAAAATTCTCCCATAAAGCACCTTTATCAACCCTTAAATCTAATTGATTAAAATTACCAATAATCATATTTCTAATACCATTATCGTAGAAGTAAACCTTCCTGTTCTGCTTTATCTCGTTCCGTATGTTTCTGCTAAAACTATTTAATCTAAAAACTATATACCCTTTTTCTAAAATATCAATATACTTTTGAACTGTAATTTTGTTAATCCCAATCAGTTGCGATAACTCATTGTAATTTACCTCACTACCCATTTGCAATGCCAATGCTTGCAGCAATTTCTCAAGAACTTCAGGTCTTCTTATATCTGAAAAGGCCAGTATATCGCGATACAAGTAACTATTTATAAGATTTTTCAATGTTTCCCTTTCCTTCCCTTGATTATTAATAACCTCAGGATAGAATCCATATAGCAATCTGTTTTCGAGTTGCTGTTCCGATTTTATAATTCCAATTTTACTTTCGTATTCATCCCAAGAAATTGGGAATAATTCATACTCCCATTTTCGGCCAGTTAAAGGTTCATTTAGTTCGTTCCCTAAATCAAATGAAGAAGAACCGCTTACAAACAATTGAACTGCCTTAAATTGATCGGTAATGATTTTTAAGGTCAAACCAATTCCCGGTATTCTCTGAGCCTCGTCAAGAAAAACATATTTATAATCGCCAATAAACGTTCTAATCTGCTCTGTTGTAGGGCACTGCAATAGATTTCTTATCGAAGGGTCATCAGCGTCTAGAAAAAGATAATCCTTGCCTTTAAGAATCTCATTTATTAAAGTTGTTTTTCCAACTTGTCGCGCACCAACAACAACTATGGCTTTACCACTATTAACCTTCTCTTTTATGGTGTTTTCTAAAGTACGTTCAAACATTTTTTTATTTCAAAGATACAAATTAATATTATAATGACTAATAGTTATGCTTTTTCGTCATTTAAATATCAAAATATCGTCTCTTTTGCTTTCATACAATTACCTATTACTGGTCTAGAATCTCTTCACCGCTATCGCACGTCTCCCGACGCGTGATACTTACAATACTCATCCCTTACGATACAACTACAGAGTTTTGAACCCTGTCAGGGGTATATCTACCAAATTAAAACATGTTATAGGGGGATGACGCCAGCATCATCCTAACCAACAATTTTACCATGGAAACGATGTGTGTAATTTCATCAAAAAAACGAGTCAATATTTTGAGTCGATACCAAGAGTTGGTATTTTTGTAGAAAAATATCGACCATGGCAAAGAATACATCAATCCTACTGGGAGAATACTTTGAAAACTTTGTGAATGAAAAAATCTCTTCGGGAAAGTTCTCATCGGTTAGCGAGGTGATTAGAACTGCTCTTCGCCTTATGGAGAACGAAGAAAACAAGTACAAAGCCCTGACTAAGGAACTTGAAATTGGCGAAAAAAGTGGAT
Organism: Tenuifilaceae bacterium CYCD; assembly: GCA_036322835.1. NCBI lineage: Bacteria > Pseudomonadati > Bacteroidota > Bacteroidia > Bacteroidales > Tenuifilaceae > Tenuifilaceae bacterium CYCD. The sequence goes on from AP027304.1 coordinate 3,598,904, forward strand.
TTGTAGAAGACTTTGACCGAACCAAAAATCTTAAGAATCTTCACGCCAAACACCAAAAAAAATGAAGTTCCTAATTAGCGAGAAGGCCAGCGAAGATATTGAAAACATATGGTTGTACACCTATGAAAACTGGTCACAGGAGCAAGCTGACAGATATTACAACTTAATTTTGGACGAAATTGAATATATTGCTAAGCACTTTGAAAGTGGAAAATCAGTCGACTACATAAAAAAAGGATATAGAGCAACATTAGTAAAGTCACACATTATCTTCTACAAAAAATCAAGACAAAATATTGTTGAAATCATAAGGGTTTTACACCAGAAAATGGATATTGAAAACCAAGTTGACGAATAAAAATCCCTGACATAGCTATCGCGCGTCTCCCGACGCGCGATAATTACAATCCTCATTCATTGCGATGCAACTAATAAAAAATCCCTGACAGGGTTTTGAACCCTGTCAGGGATATATTTACCTAATTACTACTCTAACCCTACTGGCAGTAATTCATCTCCACAACTACTCTATTCAAATCGCGCTCCATGGCAAGTAACTTTTCAAAACTATCGTAGTAGAACGATAACTCGTACAGATACTCAACTAGCGAAATTTCACCCTTATTTAGGGCTTTCTGGAGCAAATTGGTATTGTTAAATCCATTCAGTTTGGTACGATAATCATCAACGCTAACCTGCATTCCTAAAGCCTTTTGGTGTAGCATTGCCAAATGGTTATAGTACTTTAGCTTGCTATCGTTCTCGATGGTTTGATATGCCGCAAACTTAGATTTTGCATATTTTACCGTATTCTTATTCTCCCATAGTGGAATCGAAAGTCCTACAGTAATGCCCTGAAAGCGTTCACCTACAACCTTCTCACTCATATATCCAGCATTAAACTTAGGCAAACTCAATGCCCTGCTCAGCTGAATTTCGCGTTGAGAAACCTCAACCTCCTGCTTCAATGCCGCCAGGGTTGGGTTATTTTGCTCTGCCTGAGTATACCATTGTCCAAAATCGGGATTGATGGTTGAACTTGAAAACAGAGTATCGGCAAACTCAATTGGTTTCCCGCCATTCAAACTTACCAATTCAGCCAACAGCGATTTTCGCTCAATCTCGTTATTCTCCATCTCCTTGGTTACATTCAGCAGATTCATTTGTGCCTTGTTATAATCCAGAATATTGGCATCGCCAATTTCGTATCGCTTCTTGTAAGAATCGGCAATGCCTGTAGAGTATTTCAAACGTCGATTGTACTCGTTCTGCAGAGCGTTGCAATAAATCAAATCTACACATACCGATGTTGCCCTAAACTTAATTTCGCGCACCTGACTCTGGTAATCGAACTCAACCTTGCTGTTACGCGCATCGGCAATTTGACCCTTGCGCAGGTAAGCAGTAGGGAAATCGAACGATTGGCTTACGCTAATATCCGTTCTATTGCCAATTGACGAGGGACTTCCCCACAAATACCCAAACTCAACCTCTGGGTTCGATGGCGTTACTCCTATTTTGTTGGCAATCTTATCGGCATCGGCGTTCTGGCGTAGAGCCTGAATGGTGGTATTATTCTTCTCAATCTCACCCAGAACAGTTTCAATTGTACTTTGCGCCTTTGCCACTGTGCAAAACACCCCGATGTTTATCAGTAAAACTAAAATCCTAGTCATTGTTATCGTTTTTAATAATTCCACGCTTACACAATGCGCTGTAAACAATTGGCACAATGTAAATATTCAATAATGTTGATGTTAGCAAACCTCCCAGAATAACCTTTGCCATTGGGCTCTGAATTTCGTTTCCTGAGAGATTACCACGAACCGCCAACGGAATTAGCGCAAGCGCAGCGGTTAATGCGGTCATCAAAATTGCATTTAACCTGTCGGACGAGCCACGCGTAACAATCTCGTACTCGCAAAGTCCTTTACACTGTAAGCGTTGATAGTTTGATATTAGCAGAATCCCGTTTCGTGTTGCAATTCCGAAAAGCGTAATGAATCCAATCAGTGCAGGGATACTCAATGTTCCCGACGTAAAGTAGATTGAGAACACCCCTCCAATTAGCGCAAGCGGTAAATTCAGCAGAATAATACCGGCCAACTTGAAGTTCTTGAACTCCTGGAATAGCAACAGGAATATCACAATAATGGCAATAATGGAGGTGATCATTAAAGTTCTGGATGCTTTAGCTTCGCTCTCGAACTGTCCACCATACTCAACCCTGTACCCTTCGGGAAGTTGAATGTTCTTGTCAATCTTTTGCTTGATATCGTTGACAACACCACGTAAATCCCTACCGGCCACATTTGCCGAAATAACAATTTTGCGCTGAACGTTCTCCCGGCTTATTGAACTAGGCCCCGAAACTGATACCACATCGGCCACCTGCTCAAGCGGAACCTTTTTACCATTGTGAGTATCGATAAGCGCAGAGCGAATTCCCTCTATGGTTTCGGTGTAATCGGGTTTTAAGCGTAAGACAAGATCGTAGCGTTGCTGACCCTCGTATATATCGGCAAGTTTTTCGCCACCAAAGGCCACGTCAACAAACTCGTTAAACTCCTGAATGGTAATCCCGTATGCCGCAAGCATATCGCGGTTCGCACGGATTTGAATCTGAGGAATCTCAACCTGTTGGTCAACGTTAACATCAACCAAACCTTCAACATCAATAATTGCCGCTTTTATCTGATTACCAACGGTAAACATATGGTTTAAATCGGTTCCAAATAGTTTAATGGCAATATTGGCACGCGTACCCGAAAGCATATGGTCGATTCGGTGTCCCAATGGCTGCCCCACGGTAGATGCAATGCCCGGAATCCCTGCAAGTTTTGCGCGAACATCGGCTAAAAACTCATCGGCATTCCTATCCTTTAAATGGTAATTAACATCAATCTCGGCACTATTGGTGGTTTGTGAGTGCTCATCCAGTTCTCCACGACCAGTTCTCCGGGCTGTACTTTCAACCTCGGGAATCGAGAACAATTCGGTTTCAACCAAGTTGCCCAGCCGATTGCTCTCCTCCAGCGATGTTCCAGGCTTTGTTATCACCGAAAGGGTTAACGATCCCTCGTTAAACTCGGGAAGGAAACTGCGCCCCATACTCGAAAGCAGGAACAACGCAACCACGAATAAGCCAAATACTGAGAGGAGTACCATTTTTTTGTGACGTAGAACCCAATCGAGTGATTCCTCATAGTAGTACGACATCTTACGAACAAGCCACTTCTCCTTTTCGTTCTTGGAGAGATATTTATCGTCGGAAAGTAGCATTTTAGCAAGCAATGGCGTTAAGGTCATTGCTACAATAAGTGAAACAAACAACGAAACAATAAACGATATTCCAAGCGGTTTAAGCATTCGACCCTCCATTCCCGAAAGGAAAAATAGCGGTAAGAATGCCACCATAATAATTAGCGTTGCGTTGAAAATTGATGCCCGAATCTCCCTTGAAGCCTCAAAAACAACGTTGAACGAAGATTGTCGTTCCTCCTTAGGCAGCATTTTATTTTGCCGCAATCGCTTGTAAACATTCTCAACATCAATAATGGCATCGTCGACCAACGATCCAATGGCAATTGCCATACCTCCCAAACTCATTGTGTTAATGGTTAAACCCAACGCATTTAGCACTACAATTGCACCCAGCAACGATAGAGGAATTGCCAAAAGCGAAATTATGGTTGTGCGGAAACTACCAAGGAATAGGAAAAGAATGATGATTACAAAGATTGCTCCCTCAATAAGTGCATCCTTTACGTTATTAACAGATGTTTCGATGAAATCGGCCTGACGGAAGATTTTTGTATCGAGCTTAACATCGGCAGGTAGCGTCTTTTTCAGCGTCTCCAGATTTTCCTCAATTCTTTCGGTAACATCAAGCGTGTTTGCATTGGGTTGCTTTGAGATTGATAGAATGATTGCAGGCTTTGCATTCTCCGATGCATAACCCATTTTTACAGCACTACCAATAACAACCTCGGCAACATCGTTTATACGAACAGGTTTTCCGTTGATAGATTTCACAAACGAGTTACCAAGTTGCTCTAGGTCATAAGTACGGGCAATGCCGCGAACAACATACTCGTTCCCATACTGACGCACATTACTTCCTGTTGAGTTTTGGCTAACGCCACTGCAAACATTCATCAACTCCGTCATCGATACATTGTAATGCATCATTTTAACGGGATCGGCTAAAACCTGATACTGCTTAAAATCGCCACCAATAATGGTAACCTGCGACACACCACCAGTTGAAAGTACCAATGGCTGAACATTCCACTCGGCAATGGTGCGCAAATCCATCATACTAGTACTATCGGCCTGTAAGCCCACAAAGAAAATCTCACCCATTACGCTCGATTGCGGAGCAAGTGCAGGCTGGCCAACCCCAATAGGCATTTGCGAGTTTACTGTAATCAACTTCTCGCTAACAATCTGACGAGCCTTAAAAATATCGGTACCCCAATCGAACTCAACCCAAACAAAAGAGTAACCTTGTGCCGATACAGAACGCACCCGACGAACATCGGTTGCACCATTCAATGCTGTTTCAATGGGGAAAGTAACCAAACGTTCCACCTCTTCCGATGCCATACCGTGCGCATCGGTCATAACCACAACGGTTGGAGCAGTTAAATCGGGGAAAACATCAATATCCATATTGAGGGCTGTCCTAGTTCCAACAACCACCAATACAAGCGAGCAAAGTAATACCAAGTATTTATTGCTCAACGAGAATTTTATAATTCTATCCAGCATAGTCACAGTATTTTTAGTGAACGTGACCAGCGTGAGGATCCAACGCGCCCGAAGCCTGTGCTAATTTAACCAGAATTGCTCCTTTGGTTACAACCCTGTCGGTTGCTGAAATTCCACCTAGAATTTCGGTTCTAAGTCCATCGGTAACACCAACCTTAACCTCGCGTTTCTCGAACAACTCAGGGTTAACCTGAACCAGAACAGAGAATGAGCCCTGCTCCTCAAGAAGAGCTGAAGTTGGAATAGTTAATGCCTGCTTTGATGTTTCGGCCTTTAGAAATACATCAACAAAACTACCAGAAACAAAACGGCCATTATTCTCAACCTGCAATGTAACAGGAATTAAGAAACCATCAGCCTCGGTTGACTTCCCTAAAGAAACAACCTTTCCATTAAAATCTTCGAGCGATAAAGTATTCTTTGGTGCCAGTTTGATATTCGCCGATTTAACAAAACCAAGTATTGATGCGTACTTTGGCTGTACCTCGGCTTTTAGGTAAACATTTTTGTTTTTGATTACACTGATTAAAGGCTGCCCAACCTCAACAAACTGTCCGTTGGAAACATAAACCTGCGATACATAACCATCGATACCGCTCTTAACGGCCATACCCGATGCATTGTAACTACTGCTGATGCTCTCGAAATGAACCTTTGCATTTTCGTAATCGACCTTAGCCTGCAGCAAATCCTTATCGGAGGTAATTTTATCCTTGGCAAGCTCCTGCACACGCTCGTAATCGGCCTTTGCCTTTTCAAAGTTATTCTTTGCCTCGTTATACACCACCGAGGAATTCTCGTCGGCAATGCCAGTTGCCCCAATAGTAAATAATGATGATCCTCTATTTACGCTATTTCCAGCAAGTACTGCCCCTGAATTCATAAGCACAACACCCTTTGCCTTTGCGGTAATTATCAACTCGTCTGAAACTGCAGGAACAACCTTTGCGGTAGTTTTAATTATCTGGCCAAAAGGTTGAAGGGTTGGATTCTCTGTAGCAAAGTCGATCTTCCACGACTTCTCCTTGGTAAAAGCTATTGTATTTACAGTTGAACCCTCTTCGTGATGATGATGTTCCTCGGCCTCGTGATCATCTGCAAAAACCTCAACATTGCTAACTATAATCTGCGATGTGCCACTACTTGAACTGATGTCAAAAATTAGCTGACCATCGCCTGCTACATCAGGAGTAATATTAAAACTATATATCCCCTTTTTAGTTGGATTTTCGAGAGTTTGAGAAACTGCCTTTCCGTTAACAACAAGTTTAACTGAGACAGTCCCCTCCTCCAATGGCTTGAAATTGTTAAGATATGTAAAGTGCGAAAGTATATTGGCGGACTCATTTACAATAAACATATCGGCCTCAGCAAAAAGTTCAAATGCATCGGTATATGCTGTGTACTGAACTTTTTCGGCTTCCTCCTCGTGCGCATGTGCTTCGCCCTCAGAATGACTGTGACCGTGTTCGTCGGTTTCTGTTTGGGTATGATTACAACCCCATAATGCTAATGCTGATAAAATCAATAAGTATTTAAAATAATTCATTGCAATAAGTATTTAATGTATTGAAAATGTTAATAATGCCATTGCAACGCATAGAGTGTTGCAACAACAAGTATCAATAAAAATGACACATTAAATACTAGGAGGCGCCCTAAGGGAAAGACTTGAACTTAAATAGTAGCTATAAAGCGGAAAATCATCGAAAAACTGATACTTAAATTTTATCTCGGAGACAACCTGAAGTTCTACACTAGTGGTTAAAAGTGGAATAAACCAGTTCAAAAACCTTGTGTTAATTTCGTGAACCACACAGCGTGTGTTTTTCCCAATTTCATCGGAAGGAACTAGGTAATCCTGCTTAACCACACAGCAACCAGAATCATCGCTTTCTGAACCGTGATGGGCATCACAGTCGTTGCTATGGTTGTTGGAATTACAGGAACTGGGTGAATGTGATTCGGTAAAACAAACAATTCCGTGATGATGATGGTGAGGTATAATAGAGTGTACCAATAACATTATATTGGCAAGCAGAATAAAACTAAAAACTGTATGGCTATCCTTCATTAAAACGATTTGACCTACAAAAATAAAAACAAAATTAAAGGATTAAATCTTTCAATATAAAATTGACTTAAATGTTTAAGTATGGTTTAATTCACCATCCTAAACATTTGGCATTGAACATCGGTTTAGGCTAGATTTAGTTCAGATTTTTTGGAAAGTTAACCATACCAACTATTTTTGTAGAAAGCAATTACCAAACAATGATATTATCTTCGGTTCAATTCTTCTATGTATCAATATTACTAGGCATACTACTTATTTTGTGTATTACAGTTCTAGTAATTCTAGTATTCAAATACAAATCGCTGGAACGCCGCAACCTTCAAATTGAGCAACAGCTGCTGCTATCGCAAATGAATCCCCACTTTGTATTCAACTCGCTAACTGCCATACAAAGCTACATATTCCGGAACGAAGCCCATCAGGCCAGCAAGTATTTGGCCAGCTTTGCTAAGCTTATTCGACTGATTCTCGAGAATTCGCGTATTGAGTTCAACTCACTTGAGCGCGAAGTTACAACCCTGAAGCATTACCTCGAATTACAGGCTCTACGGTTCGAAGATCGATTTGAGTACAGAATAGAGGTTGATGACCAAATAGATATCGACAATGTTCAAATACCGCCGATGCTGGCGCAACCATTCATAGAGAATGCGATTGAACACGGATTTCTGCACATCTCAGAAAAAGGAATGCTTACAATCCGCTTCTGCGCCGAAGGGAAAAAATATTTGGTTATTGAAGTGGAAGATAACGGTATTGGTATTGAAAAATCGCGCGAAATTCAAATCAAATCTGGGAAAAGCCATCGATCATTAGCAACCGAAATCACCACCGAAAGAATTCAGAAAATCAGGTACTCCAAAGGAATAAATATCCAAATGAGTATTCTTGACATAGGAACAATTGATATTACGCGCCACGGAACACTTGTTAAACTAAAAATTCCTGTATAGCCATGCTCACCACTGTAATTATTGACGATGAAAGCAAAGTCCGCGAAACATTAAGGCAAATGCTCAATATTTACTGCCCCAATATCAAAATTGTTGGTGAAGCCCATGGCGTAGAGTCAGGGTATAGTTGCATTAACAAACTAAAACCGGAGGTAGTTTTTTTGGATATGCAGATGAACGATGGGAATGGATTTGACCTTCTGAAACGCCTTTCGCCCATCGACTTTCAGCTAATCATAGTAACGGCATACCAGGAATACGCCATAAAGGCTTTTAAGTACAGCGCGCTCGATTATCTACTAAAACCAATTGACCCCACCGATTTGATTTCAGCCGTTGAAAAAATCTCCCAATCGTACAATAAAACTGAAACAAAAAATAAATTCGAAGCACTATTGTCCAACTCACAAAGTCCCGAGTCGAATTGTAGGAAACTAGTGCTAAAAACCATTAATGGGATTCATATTGTTAACACTGCGGATATTATTAGATGCGAATCGCACAACAATACCACCGAATTTATCCTAAATGAGAGCGCTCCTATCCGTGTATCAAAAACATTGAAAGAATATGAAGATCTTCTATCCGAGTGCGGGTTTGTTCGCTGTCACCAATCGCACCTTGTCAACCTACACTTCATTACAAAAGTGATGAGATTTCCAACGCCATCAGTTAAAATGACTGACAATAGCATAATTCCAGTAGCCATTCGCAAAAAAGAACTTTTAAAACTGATAGATTCTTCCGATTCAAAAACAAATATTTAGAACCGGAATATCTAAACATATTAACATTACCTTAACAATAGATTAAGATAATATTAATGCAAACAATATAAATTAGAGGCACTTACGGAACTATCTTTGCAAAAAATAAAATAATTCTGTAGAATGGAAACCTACTATTTAGTGATTGTTCTAATTATAATGCTTTTGGCGATCTCTGATCTCGTTGTTGGAGTTGCCAATGATGCTGTAAACTTTCTTAATTCATCAATTGGATCAAAAGTTGCCCCTCGACACTGGATCCTGCTCGTGGCCTCACTGGGCGTAATTGTAGGTTCATTGTTTTCGAGCGGAATGATGGAGGTGGCCCGTAAAGGAGTATTCTATCCCCAGAACTTCTATATGAGTGAAATTATGGTGATATTCCTTGCCGTTATGATCACCGATGTTATTGTTCTCGATTTCTTCAATACATTTGGATTACCAACATCAACAACAGTTTCCTTAGTTTTCGAACTTCTAGGCTCAGCAGTGGCCGTTTCCATATTCAAAATGATGGGTAACGAGGAGTCGTTAACCAACCTTGGAAACTATATAAATAGTGCCAAAGCTCTAGGTATAATTTCTGCAATTCTAATCTCTGTTGTAGTTGCGTTTGTTACAGGAACTGTAATCCAATATTTTGCCCGATTTCTCTTCACATTCAACTATAAAAAGAGTATCAACTGGGTTGGAAGCATCTGGGGAGGAATTGCCCTTACCGCTATAACATACTTCATTGTAATGAAAGGAGTTCAGGGATCATCATTTATTAATCAATCCGCCCTAGCCTATATAAATGCCCATACCCTTTCCATCTTATTCTACAGCTTCTTGATTTGGGCTGCCATTTTTCAAATCTTAATATCGGTTTTCAATTTAAATATTCTACGCTTTGTAGTTTTAATGGGAACCTTTGCGCTTGCATTATCATTTGCAGGGAACGACCTAGTTAACTTTATCGGCGTTTCGATGGCCGGTCTAAAATCGTTTCAGATTCTACAGGCAAACCCTGGGGTTTCGCCAGATCAACTACTAATGACCGACCTTGCAGGTGAAGTAAACACCAATTTCATTTACTTACTCATTGCTGGCTTAATAATGGTTATAACTTTATGGACATCGCGCAAGGCAAAAACAGTAACAGAAACCGAAGTTGGATTAGCGCGCCAAGACATAGGGATGGAGCGCTTTGGTAGCACTCAGTTTTCCAGAACGCTAGTACGCGTGGTTCGCAATTTCAGTAACAATACCAGCCAATTTGTTCCTCGATCGGTTAAAAATTTTATCGAAAAAAGATTCGATACAAACACATCGCCCAAATACAAAAATCCCAATGATGCTCCTGCATTTGACTTAGTTCGCGCATCGGTAAACTTAGTCGTGTCAAGTATTCTAATCAGTTCTGCAACCTCGCTAAAACTTCCGTTATCCACAACCTACGTTACGTTTATGGTAGCTATGGGAACATCGCTGAGCGATAAGGCATGGGGGCGCGAAAGTGCTGTTTACAGAATTACCGGCGTGCTAACAGTGATCTCGGGCTGGTTCTTCACGGCATTTGTTACGTTCACTTTAGCATTCATAATGGCCGCAGTTCTTTTCTACGGAAAAACCCCTGCATTAATTATAATACTAGCAATTGCAGTTGGCCTACTCATTAAGTCGAATCTAATACATAAGAAAAAAACAAATGCCGAGAAAATAGATCAAGAATCCTATGCAACCGACGATAGTGTTGTAAAAAAATGTACTAAAGAGGTTAACAAATCACTTAAGGATGTTCTTCAAATCTTCACTAAAACAGTAGAAGGACTAACCAAAGAGGATCGAAAAATTCTAAAGCATGTAAGCAAAGAAGTGGACGATTTAAACGTGGAAGCAAAAAAACTTAAGTACAACGTTTACTCAGTACTGAAACAACTGGAAGCCGATTCAATTGAAACAGGGCATTACTACATTCAGGTTATAGATTACTTAAGGGAAACGGCACACGCTCTAACATTTGTAACCACACCCAGTTTGCAGCATATCGAGAATCAACATAAAGGGTTAACAGCCGCGCAAGCAGCAGAACTTAAGGAAATAAGCGAGAACATATCGGAATTTTTCGATGAAATTATGAAAATCATTAAAGAAAACGATTACTCCGAAGTTCAGAGTGCAATTAAAAAGCAGCAAGAGATACTCGAAATTGTTAATTTTGCAAGAAAAAAACAGGTTAAGCGTATTAAGCAAAACGAAACGGGTACTCGCAATAGTGTTTTGTACCTAGGGCTGCTGAACGAAATAAAGAATATTATGCTACATACTGTAAACCTACTTAAAGCACAAAGAGATTTTATTTTAAACAATATTGACTAATAAATATTTTTCTGCAATAAAAAAGGGAGCTAACGCTCCCTTTTCTTTTATTAGTTGTTTTCACACAAACACATCTTACTATAAAAGAGTACAATACTAAATTTTTTATTTAGAATTTTTCCGAAAAGTTTATTTTTAGTAACTTTTAGGTGCGAACTAAAGAATATCCTTTATAAAAAACATCAATAAAAAATGAACGAAATTTTATTTTCCAACATATTTAGCCTTAGTCCTCAAATGATTGCGATTACCAACCAGAAGGATGGCACGGTAATAATGGCAAATCCTGTTTTTTCGGAAGTTCTGGGTTTTAGCGAGGAGGAGTATATCAATAAATCAACTATTGAACTCAAAATATGGCAAAACCCAGAGGAACGCAGCAGAATTATATCCGAAATATCAACAAAAGGTATAGTTCGCAATAAAGAGGTTACATTTCGTACCAAATACGGAAAAATTCTAACCTGCCACTTTTCGGCTACTCCAATGGTATATAACTCGCAGGATTGTTTAATAGTAATAGTAAGCGATATTACTGAGCAAAAAATGGCGGAACAAGCCTTTCTCAACAGCGAATTTCGCTTCAAAAAAATTGTCGAAAATCTTCCCATAGCCTTGAGCATAGTCAATCCAGCCGGAAATATTCAATACATAAATTCCACCTTTTATAAATACTTTGGTTACACGTTAAATGATATTCCGAATTTTAAAAGGTGGACAAAACTGGCCTACCCTGATGAAGAGTATCGACAACATTGCATTAGTACTTGGCAAAAAGACATTGCCGAGATCAAAGAAGGGAAAATCACTTTTAGCGCTCCCAGAATATACCGAATTAACACTAAATCGAATCAAACCCTTGATGTCGAAATCATATTTACCTTCATTGACAATGATATTTACTCAATTTTCACCGATATAACTGAGAAATTCAAAGCCGAAAAGGCACTGAAAGCTTCAGAACAAAAGTTCGTCAATATATTCACCCTATCCCCCTTTATGGTAGGTATTACAAGAGTCTATGACGGAATGATTATTGATTGCAACCCAGAGCTTACCAACATAATAGGATATAGTAGAAACGAATGCATAGGCAAAACCACCAAAGAACTTGGCTGGTGGATAAACTACAACGATAGAACCAGTATAATCAAACTTCTGGAAGAAAATACTATAATAAAAAATTTCGAAGTTCACCTACGAACAAAAGCGGGGAAATCTCTTACCTGTTTATTCTCTTGCAATAAGATAAATATAAGCCAAGAAGAGTGTCTGATTTTTGTTATTCACGACATAAGCGACAGAAAACTTGCTGAAGAAAAATTGCAAAGGAGCGAAGAGCGCTTAAAAAAAGCCCAAGTAATTGGACAAATTGGCTATACGGAACAATTAATAGATAGTCAGGAAATCTGGGCATCGGCTGAGGGAATGAGAATATTTGGATACCCTCCTATTGATGGATACGTCGAGTTCGAAAAGGTTAAATCTTGCATCATAAATTATGATCTTTTCCAAAAATCATATTACGAACTAGTTCAAAACGGTAAAAAATTTGATGTCGAATATGCCATTAATCCTGCCGATGGCTCTCCGCAACGATATATCCACGAGATAGTAGACGTTGAGATGGATTCAAAAGGGAAACCCTACGAACTCCTCGGGATTTTTCAGGATATTACTAAACGAAAGAAAGTGGAAGAAGCCCTGCAGAAAAGAGTTTTTGCCCTCACAAAACCCATAGATGAACCAGAGGGTATTAACTTCACTGATTTATTCGACATTGAAGAACTACAGCACCTTCAAGATGCATTCTCCAACGCGACAGGGGTTGCGTCTATTATTACTCACCCCAATGGTACTCCCATCACTAAGGCTAGTAACTTCTGTAGGCTTTGCAACATGATCAGAGACACCGATAAAGGACGAGAGAACTGCTACAAATCCGATGCTATAATTGGAAAACAAAATATCCACGGCCCAATTGTGCAACCCTGCTTAAGCGGAGGATTATGGGATGCTGGTGCCGGAATTACTGTAGGAGGCAAACACATTGCCAACTGGCTTATTGGACAAGTAAGAAATGAATCACAGGATGAGAACAGAATTATAAACTATGCCGATGAAGTTGGACTAAGTCGCGAAGAATTCAAAATGGCGCTACAGGAAGTTCCTGCTATGTCTAAAGTTCAATTCGAAAAGGTATCGCATGCATTATTTATCTTGGCCAACCAACTATCCATTAAAGCCTATCAGAATGTACAGCAAGCCAGATTCATTGCGGAACAACAAAAGGCCGAGGAGGCGCTTCGCAAAAGCGAAAGTAATTACCGCGATGTATTCAACGCCACTAGCGATGCCATGTTTGTACACGAAATGCCCAGCGGAAAAGTTATTGATATTAACAATGCCATGCTACAAATGTATGGTTACGACACCAAAGAAGAGGTACTATCATCCGAAACGGAATCTTTTATAGTAAACAAACCGCCATATACTCTCGATAAAGCAATGGAAATGCTTCGAATGGCCAACGAAGCAGAGTCTCAGACCTTCGAATGGATGATTCAACACAATAAAACCAAAGAACTCAGATGGGCGGAAGTCTCGCTAACCCGCAGCGATATAGGTGGAGCCAATAGGATTCTTGCCTCGGTCAGGGATATCACCGAAAGGCGGAACGCCGAAGAATTGCTGAAAAAAAGCGAAGCGATACTAAAAGCAACCATGGAATCGATGATAGATGGTGTGCTCGTAGTATCTTCCGAAGGAAAAATAACCAATTGGAACACAAGATTCTGCGAGATATTTGGCATTCAAAACGATTTAATTGCTACGCAAAACGATGAACTATTACTCAATTTTGCAAAGAAACAATTAGTTGACCCCGAAAGCTTCCATAGGCAGGTTCAGGCGATTTACAGAACAAATCTTCCTACAGAAGATACTCTCTATCTTACCAATGGGCAAATTATTGAACGAGTTTCATTCCCGCTATCCGGAGATAGCCCCATAAGTGGCCGTGTTTGGCTATTCCGCGATATAACTGAACGCAAAAAAGCAGAAGAAGCCTTACAGCAAAATCAGACTCTGCTAAAAGAATCACAACGCGTTGCTCGTATTGGAAACTGGGAGTACTACTTCAAGGATAATAAACTGGTATGGAGCGAGGAAACCTTTAAAATTTTCGGCTACAACTACCAAGAAATAAATCCAACCTTTGAAAACTTTTTCCAACTGGTTAACCCCACCGAAAGAGACTTCGTGAAACTTCACCTTCAAAAATCCTTAGAAGAAAAAGAATTCAAAAGTTACGAGTGCTCAATTACACTCAGGAACGGGGAACAACGATATATTTACGTTGTGGGAGAAGTATCCACGAACAACAATAATGAAGCATACCGATCTTTTGGAATCATTCAGGACATCACCGAAAGGAAAAAAAACGAGGCTATTTTACAAGAAAAGGAAGCCAAGATTAAAAGTATATTCACAGCAGCTCCCGTTGGAATAACGTTAATAATCGACCGCATATTCCAAGAATGTAACGATGCTTTTTATGAAATAACAGGATACAGCCCCAATGAAATTATTGGTCAAAGTACCCAAATGCTTTACGTCTCAGAGGAAGACTACATGCTTATTGGTGAAGTACCAATCCCAGATATCCAGGATAGTGGGCTAGAATCCTTCGAGACTACTTGGCAAAGGAAAGATGGAAGAATCATCAATGTATTACTTAACTCCATCGCCATTAATCCTAACGATCAAACAAAAGGGTTCATTTTTACAGTTCTCGACATTACTGAACGAAAACAGGCAGAACTGGAAATAAAAAAAATGAATACAGAACTAGAGGAACGTGTAATTCAGCGTACGATTCAACTCGAAAGAGCCAATAAGGATTTGGAAGCGTTCGCCTATAGTGTTTCGCACGACTTACGGGCACCGCTTCGACATGTTGATGGCTTTGTCCGATTGCTCTACTCCAACATCGATTCACCCTCAGAAAGTATCACCAACTATTTCGAAAAAATTAACTCTGCATCGAAAAGAATGTCAAGAATGATTGATGATCTATTGTCTTTTTCCCGACTGGGTCGCAGAGAGCTAGTGGAAACCGAGATAGACTTAGATTTGCTTATTCGCGATATTATTGAACAGTTCAAGCCCGACACCAGCAACCGTACCATCGAATGGAACATTTTACAATTGCCAAAGATTCATGGCGATAAGCACTTGATGTACCAAGCTTTTGAAAATCTTATTGCCAATGCCATAAAATACACATCACCCAAACCCAAAGCAATTATTGCCATTGGCAGCTCTACTAATACCAATGAGGGTATGGAAATTTATGTTAAAGACAACGGCGTTGGATTCGATATGGCCTACATCGACAAATTATTTGGAGTATTCCAACGCCTTCACTCATCCGAAGAATTTGAAGGTACAGGTATTGGTCTAGCCAATGTAAAACAAATCATCAACAAACACGGGGGTACCATTAGAGCCGAAGGCAAAATAAACGAGGGTGCAATATTTTATATATCTTTACCTAAATAGAATATCAATGGAAAAACTTGCACGAATTCTGTATGCCGAAGATAGCATGGATGATATAGAACTCACCCTTGCAGCATTCAAGGAGATTAACATGGTTAATCAGATTGATATTGTTCGGGATGGCGAAGAGGTTATTGATTACCTATTCTACAAAGGCAAATACGCCAATCGGGAAAATTGTACACCCACATTTGTTCTTCTTGACATAAAAATGCCCAAACTTGATGGAATTGAGGTTCTGAAAATCATACGGCAAACCGATGAATACAAGAGTCTTCCGATAGTTATGCTAACCTCATCGCAGATGGAAATGGATATTATCCGCAGCTACCAACTCGGGGCAAACGGCTATGTGATTAAACCTATAGATTTCCCCGAATTTGTGAAAGCAATAAAGGGAATTGGTTATTTTTGGGCCATTCTAAATACACCTCCAAGCAAATGAGAAAAACGGATCTGAACATATTGATGCTCGAAGATGACCCCTTGGATGCAGAACTTAACAAAGCGCAACTGCTCTTGCTTGAGGAATACAACTGTATTGTTAAATGGGTTACTAACAGGCAAGACTACCTCAAGGTAATCGCCTCCTCATCACCCGACATTGTGCTTAGTGATTTTAATATTCCTCAATACAATGGCATTAACGCGCTCAACGACCTAAAACAAAAAAAGCCTCTAACCCCATTTATTTTTGTTACAGGAGCCATTGACGAAGAAACGGCAGCCGAAACCATCAAAGCGGGAGCTTGGGATTACGTTGTTAAGGATCGACTATTCCGTCTTCCCTTGGCCATTAGAGGGGCTCTGCAACTAAAGGAAGAACGAATCAACACTTTCCGGGCAGAGGAGAAAAATCGCCAGTTGTCTAAAGCAATTGAACAAAGCCCAGTTCACATCATAATATGCGACAAGGAAAGCAACATTGAGTACGTCAACAAAAAATTTACAGAAGTAACCGGGTACTCTTCCGAAGAAATAATTGGTAAGAAAATAGATGCACTTATTCCGGATCACTTAAAAATAGAATACTACAACTCACTCAGCAACATCAACATATCCAACAATGGGTGGAATGGATAAAACCAAAGTCTACGTAAAGACGGTTCCATATTTTGGGAATACACTTACATATCACCTTTAAAAAACGAAACAGGAGAAACCTCCCATTTCGTTGTCATGAAGGAAGACATTACCATGCGAAAACTAATGGAGCAGGAACTCATTGAGGCTAGGAATAGAGCCCTACGCTCCGATAAACTTAAGGAAGCATTCCTGCAAAATCTCTCTCACGAAATAAGAACTCCCCTTAACGCAATTGTTGGTTTCTCGGAACTTCTTAGCATGGACATTAATCAAACCAAGGAACAAAAAGATTATACATCAATAATAATGAATAGCAGCAACCAACTACTATCCATCGTGAACGATATACTTACCATCGCAAAAATTCAAACTGGACAAGAGGTTGTTGTGCTAAAATCGACAGATATAAATTCAGTTTTAGACAACCTGTATAAAATTTTCAGATCGCAAGTTGATATAAAACGAATTGGACTCAACTTACGGAAAGGCAATAAGAATCCTCAGTTTTTAATTCTTACTGATGAAACTAAGGTTACGCAAATACTCAGCAATCTCATAAACAACGCTATAAAATTCACCGATAAAGGAATGGTGGAGTTCGGGTACTCGCTCAACGAAAAGCATATAGAATTTTATGTGAAAGACTCTGGCATTGGCATTCCCAAGGAGTTCCAACAAATAATTTTTGAACGGTTCCGTCAAGTAGAATCTTCATTAAACCGAAATTTTGGAGGAACAGGTCTTGGCTTATCAATATCGAAGGCTTTTGCAGAAATGCTTGAAGGGAATATTAGGGTAGAATCCGAACCCTCCATTGGTTCTGTATTTTACCTTACATTACCCCTAAAAGCAACGATAGAACTAACTGAAAAACAAACCACATCAAATAATCTCATAACAAACGAATCGTACATAATTTTAGTTGCTGAAGATGAGATCTACAATTTCCAACTTATTGAAGCATACTTTTACAAATCTAACTACACAATAATCCATGCGCACAATGGACAAGAAGCCATAGATTTATGTACCAGCGAATTAAATATTGATATGATTTTAATGGATATTAAAATGCCATACGTGGATGGAATAACAGCCATGAAAGAGATCCGAAAGCAAAATATAAAAATTCCCATTATAGCTCAAACAGCATACGCCCTAGAAACGGAAAGACAACACCTCCTTGAAATTGGTTTCAGCGACTATATTGCAAAACCCATTAAGAAGGAAGAGTTAATTCAGAAGGTTATTAAACTACTGCAAGTTAAATGATTCATGAAATTACTTTTTCACCTTAACCCAAACTTTTTAAAATGCTCGGAATATGCCTTATCGGAATTAGTTATATGATTCAAAAGCCAATCGCGAAGAAAATTTAATAAATCCGGTGAGAAAGTTAAGTTTCCTGAACTTACTCTAACTTTAAATTCCTTTACCTTTTCAACAAAAAAAGCATGCTCTTTAATGTGAACTGGAGCATTGGAGTAATTGGTCATCCTAAAATAGGTTTCCTCCCTATTGAAATGGTAGATAGTATATTTCTGCAACTCATCAACCAAGGGAGATATAACCTTAGATCCCTCCCCTTTTGTCATAGCATTAAACAGCTGATTAATAATGCCAATTAGTTTTTTATGATCGTCGTCAATGCTATTAACTGAAACGCTGTAGTCCTGCTTCCACTCTATCAAGCTCATATCACCAATAAGATTAATATTATTTCCTCATAAAAATGCAAGTATACGAATTTCAACTTTAATTCATAAACTTATACCCTACTCCTTTAACAGTTCTTATGTAATCCTCGCCTAATTTCTCGCGTAACTTACGAATATGTACATCAATGGTTCTATCGCCAACAATAATCTCATCGCCCCAAATGGCCTGATATATTTCATCGCGGGTAAATACTTTTTGAGGTTTACTATGCAGTAAGGCCAGTAACTCAAATTCCTTTTTGGGAAGCATTATTTCGTTTCCATTAAGGTAAACAACGTACCGTTCTTTATCAATCGAAAGTCCAACAGCAGGAATCTCCCGCTCAAGCAAAGAACTATCGTCAATGGAAGCAATACGCTTGAGGAGTGCTTTTATTCGACTTATCAGAACCTTAGGCTTTATTGGCTTCGATATGTAATCATCGCCTCCAGCATCAAACCCAGCAATCTGGCTGTAATCCTCGCTACGGGCTGTTAAAAATGCAATTAAAACATCCTTAGTTTTGGGATTTGCCCTCAACTCCTCGCAAGTTTCAATGCCATCCATCTCGGGCATCATCACATCGAGTAAAATTAAATGAGGGTTAAATGATTCGGCTGTTTTAATGGCTTGACGACCGGTTGATGCAGTTTTAATAGAGAATCCCTCTTTGTTTAAATTGTAACTTAAAAACTCGATGATATCGGGTTCGTCGTCAACCACCAGAATTCGGAACTTCGATAAATCCATAGCCATATCTTTGTTTAGGTAAGTTTACAAAAGTATTTATAAATGGCAAAAATTAAGTTAAGAAAACATTAAATCAATACGCGTAAACAGTAGAAAATGGTTAACCTAAGTTTAACGTAGCCTTAAAACTGATGCCATATATAGTAGTTTACTTTGCAATGTGAAAAATCTCTTAAGAGATAATAAAAATAGTCATTGCAAAAAATTCT